>NZ_CDRSSE010000087.1:0-17693 GCF_977051555.1 Segatella sp. | reverse complement strand
TTCTCATGTTTGTACAGTAAAGGGCCCTAAGGGTGAACTTTCTCAGTGGATTGATCCATCTATCAAGTTTAATAATGCAGATGGTCATATTAGCTTTGAAATCGATGAAAATAGTCCTGTAAATATTAAACAGAAGCAGGCTTTCCACGGTTTGTATCGCTCTCTCGTTAACAACATGGTTGTTGGTGTAAGCGCTGGTTATACAAAGGTTTTGGAATTGGTAGGTGTTGGTTATCGTGTTTCTAACCAGGGTAATATCATTGAGTTTGCTTTGGGTTACACTCACCCTATTTTCATCCAGTTGCCTAAGGAGATTAAGGTTGAGACTAAGTCTGAAAGAAACCAGAACCCAATCTTGACATTGGAGTCTTGCGACAAGCAGTTGTTGGGACTCGTTTGTGCAAAAATTCGTTCTTTCCGCAAGCCTGAGCCTTATAAAGGTAAGGGTATTCTCTTTAAGGGTGAAGTTATTCGCAGAAAGTCTGGTAAGAGTGCTTCAGCTAAGTAATTTTAATTATTTACGATTATGACAACAAAGAAAGTAGAAAGACGAATTAAGATAAAGTTCCGCATTCGTAAGAGTGTTAACGGTACAGCTGAGCGTCCACGTCTTAGTGTATTCCGCTCTAACAAGCAGATTTACGCTCAGGTTATTAACGATTTGACAGGCACTACACTTGCATCAGCTTCTTCACTCGGTTTGGAGAAGATGCCTAAGCAGGAGCAGGCAACTAAGGTTGGCGAACTCATTGCTGAGAAGGCTAAGGCTGCTGGTGTTGAGGCAGTAGTTTTCGACCGTAACGGTTACCTTTACCATGGTCGTGTAAAGCAGTTGGCTGAAGGTGCTCGTAATGGTGGTCTTAAATTTTAAACGATTATGGCAATGGATAAAGTAAAAATAAATAACGAAGAAGTACTTAAGGATCGCTTGGTTGCTATCAACCGTGTAACTAAGGTTACAAAGGGTGGTCGTACTTTCACATTCGCTGCTATCGTCGTTGTAGGTGACGGTAATGGCGTAATCGGCTACGGTCTTGGTAAGGCAGGTGAGGTTACTGCTGCTATCGCAAAGGGTACTGAAGCTGCTAAGAAGAACTTGGTAAAGGTTCCTGTACTCAAGGGTACTGTACCTCATGAGGTTGAAACTTCATTTGGTGGTGCTAAGGTTCTTATTAAGCCAGCTGCAGCCGGTACTGGTTTGAAGGCCGGTGGTGCTATGCGTGCAGTACTTGAGAGCGCAGGTATCAAGGATGTCATCGCTAAGTCTAAGGGTTCTTCAAATGCCCATAACCTTGTGAAGGCTACTATCGCAGCTCTTGCAGAGATGCGTGATGCTTATACTGTAGCAGGTGAGCGTGGTATCAGTATGGATAAAGTATTTAACGGTTAATTAGGAAAAATCGAATATGGCAACAATTAAAATCAAGCAGATTAAGAGTAAAATCGGTGCTCCAGTAGATCAGAAGCGTACTCTCGCTTGTCTTGGTCTCCACAAGATTTCTCAGGTTGTTGAGGTAGAGGATACTCCTAGCAACCGTGGTATGATCCGTAAGGTTCATCACCTCGTAAGTGTAGTTGATTAATTAATCTTTTTAAATTAGGAACGATTATGAAATTAAATAATTTGAAACCTGCTGCAGGTTCTACCCATTCACGTCGTCGTATTGGTCGTGGTCCAGGTTCTGGTCTCGGTGGTACTTCTACACGTGGTCATAAGGGTGCCAAGGCTCGTTCTGGTTATAAGAGAAAGATTGGTTTCGAAGGTGGTCAGATGCCATTGCAGCGTCGTGTTCCAAAGGCTGGTTTTAAGAATATCAACCATAAGGAGTACTTCGCAGTAAACCTTTCAACTCTTCAGGCTCTTGCTGAAGCAAAGAACCTTACTAAAATCGGTATTGAGGAACTTAAGGCTGCTGGCCTCACAAACGGCAAGGAGCTTGTAAAGGTTCTCGGTAACGGTGAACTTAAAGCAAAATTGGAAGTTGAAGCTAATGCTTTCTCAAAGACTGCCGAAGAAGCAATCAAGGCAGTAGGTGGTAATGCAACTATAATCTAAGTAAATGAAAAAGTTTATTGAGACACTAAAGAACTGTTGGAAGATAGAGGATCTCCGTCAGAGACTCCTCATTACTCTTCTGTTTACGGCTATTTACCGTTTTGGCTCGTTTGTGGTACTTCCAGGTATCAATCCGGGCATGTTGGAAAAACTTCAGTCGCAGACCTCTGGCGGTCTTATGTCGCTATTGGACATGTTCTCTGGTGGTGCATTTTCCAATGCATCTATCTTTGCACTCGGAATTATGCCTTATATCTCAGCTTCAATCGTTATGCAGCTTCTTGCTGTCGCTGTACCTTATTTCCAGAAGATGCAGCGCGAGGGCGAGAGCGGTCGCAAAAAAATACAATGGTATACTAGAGTCCTGACTGTGGCTATTTTGGTCTTTCAGGCTCCTAGTTACCTTTTGAATTTGAAAATGCAGGCTGCTAATGCTCTAGCCACAGGTATCAGTTGGACGGTATTCATGATTCCGGCAACAATTATCTTGGCTGCAGGTAGTATGTTTATCCTTTGGTTAGGTGAGCGTATCACAGACAAGGGAGTAGGTAATGGTATCTCTCTTATTATTATGATTGGTATTATCGCCCGTTTGCCACAGGCTTTCGTTCAGGAGGTAACTTCTCGTTTGCAGGCAATTTCTGGTGGTGGTCTTATCATGTTCATTGTAGAGATTCTTATCCTTTATGCTGTAGTTTGTGCTTCAATACTTTTGGTACAAGGTACACGTAAGATTCCTGTACAGTATGCTAAACGTTTGGTTGGAAATAAGCAATATGGTGGTGCGCGTCAGTACATTCCTTTGAAGCTTTTTGCAGCTAACGTAATGCCTATCATCTTTGCACAGGCTTTAATGTTTATTCCATTAGCAATAGTTCGCTATCAGTCAGAAAATGCTAGTAGTGTTGTTCAGCAGTTGATGGATAATCGTAGCTTGCTATATAATGTTGTTTATGTAATCTTGGTTATTGCATTTACTTATTTCTATACAGCTATTACATTGAATCCTACTCAGATGGCTGAGGATATGAAACGTAACAATGGTTTCATTCCTGGTGTAAAACCAGGAAAGGATACAGCTGAGTACATTGATACCGTAATGTCTCGTATTACTTTACCAGGTTCGTTATTTATTGCGTTTATTGCAATCATGCCTGCATTAGCAGGACTTCTCGATGTACAGCAAGCTTTCTCTCAATTCTTTGGAGGTACATCTCTATTGATTTTGGTTGGTGTTGTCATTGACACATTACAACAAATCGAGAGTCATTTGCTTATGCGCCACTATGATGGTCTTTTGAATTCAGGCCATACGCGTCAGGGTGGTGTTGCTGCATATTAATCTTTTTCTTTTGAAATGAGAAATTTCTGAAGACAGAAGATGAAATTATTCAGAGTGCAGTTTTACTTCATCTTCAAGTAAAGCTGACTTGAATTTACTATATTATGTGAGACGACTCTCCATTTGGATAGGTAATTCCTCATCCACTTGGAGAGCCTTTTCCCGCTAATATGTCATCTAATTATGATTTTTATCTGATAGTGATGGCACAAAGTTGCTCGAAAAGATAAAGCACAATTTTATCTTCATTCGTAGAAGTTTAACATTAAGAAGGACAAATATTTATATTATGGCAAAACAAGCCGCTATTGAGCAAGATGGAACAATTGTAGAAGCATTGTCAAATGCGATGTTCCGAGTAGAATTAGAGAATGGAGTTGACATCACAGCTCATATCTCTGGTAAGATGAGAATGCATTACATCAAGATTTTACCTGGTGATAAGGTAAAGGTGGAGATGAGTCCATATGACCTTACCAAAGGTAGAATTGTTTTTAGATACAAATAATAATCATATATAAGGTTATGAAGACAAGAGCATCATTAAAGAAGCGTTCAGCTGACTGTAAGATCGTTCGTCGTAAAGGTCGTCTGTTCGTTATCAACAAGAAGAACCCTAAGATGAAATTACGTCAGGGTTAATGTTAAAGTATTGTAAAAGTGCCGTTATTTCAAAAAATAGTTGTACTTTTGCACCGCTTTAAACGAAAGGTATTAATTTTTTAATTATTTATTTAAACAATGGCAATAAGAATTGTTGGAGTAGATTTGCCCCAGAATAAGCGTGGCGAAATCGCATTGACCTATATCTACGGTATTGGTCGAAGTAGTTCAGCAAAGATATTGGATAAGGCCGGTGTAAACCGTGACCTGAAGGTTAGCGAGTGGTCTGATGACCAGGCAGCTAAGATCCGTGAAATTATCGGCGCTGAGTTCAAAGTTGAAGGTGATCTCCGTTCAGAGATCCAGATGAACATTAAGCGACTGATGGATATTGGTTGCTATCGTGGAGTTAGACATCGTAATGGTCTTCCAGTTCGCGGTCAGAGCACAAAGAATAATGCTCGTACACGTAAGGGTAAGAAGAAGACTGTTGCTAATAAGAAGAAGGCTACTAAGTAATTCTGAAGGAGGAAATTAATTATGGCAAAGCAAAAAGCAACATCTAAGAAGAGAAATGTACGCGTTGACGCTATCGGTCAGCTTCACGTTCATAGCTCATTCAATAACATTATTGTATCTCTTGCTAACAATGAGGGTCAGATCATTTCTTGGTCTTCTGCTGGTAAGATGGGTTTCCGTGGTTCTAAGAAGAATACTCCTTATGCTGCTCAGATGGCTGCAGAGGATTGTGCAAAGGTCGCTTTTGATCTTGGTCTTCGTAAGGTTAAGGCTTATGTTAAGGGTCCAGGTAATGGTCGTGAGTCTGCTATCCGTGCTATTCACGGTGCAGGTATCGAGGTTACTGAAATCGTTGACGTAACTCCATTACCACACAATGGTTGCCGTCCTCCAAAGCGTCGTCGTGTATAACGCTTGAGGTTAGCATTATTAATTAAGATACAAACATTATAGCATTTATATAATATTATGGCTAGATATATAGGTCCGAAATCTAAAATTGCGCGTCGTTTTGGTGAGCCAATCTTCGGCGCTGACAAAGTTTTGTCCAAGAGAAACTTCCCTCCTGGACAGCATGGCAACAACCGTCGTCGTAAGATGTCTGAGTACGGTGTCATGTTGGCAGAGAAGCAGAAAGCTAAGTACACTTATGGTGTATTAGAGCGTCAGTTCCGTAATATGTTTGATAAGGCTGCTAAGGCTGATGGTATTACTGGTGAGGTTCTTCTTCAGAATCTCGAGTGCCGTCTTGATAACGTTGTATTCCGTCTTGGTATCGCTCCAACACGTGCAGCTGCGCGTCAGTTGGTTGGTCACAAGCACATCGTTGTTGATGGTAAGGTAGTTAATATCCCTTCATTCGCAGTTAAGCCTGGTATGGTTGTTGGTGTTCGTGAGAAGTCTAAGTCTCTCGAGGTTATCGAAGCAGCTCTTGCAGGTTTCAATCATAGCAAGTACCCATGGATTGAGTGGGACGATAATTCAAAGAGCGGTAAGTTCTTGCACAAGCCAGAGCGTGCCGACATTCCAGAGAATATTAAGGAGCAGTTAATCGTTGAGTTGTACTCTAAATAAATCATTACATTAATGGCGATATTAGCATTTCAAAAACCTGATAAAGTAGTAATGTTAGAGGCTGATAACAAGTTCGGAAAGTTTGAATTCCGTCCTTTGGAGCCTGGCTTCGGTGTTACCATTGGTAACGCCTTGCGCCGCATTCTCCTTTCATCATTGGAGGGTTATGCTGTTAACACTATCCGCATTGCGGGTGTTGAGCATGAGTTCTCTTCAGTTCCTGGTGTAAAGGAAGATGTTACTAACATTATCTTGAATCTCAAACAAGTTCGATTCAAGCAAGTAGTAGAAGAATTCGAGAATGAGAAAGTTAGTATCACCGTTGAGAATTCTACAGAATTCAAAGCAGGTGATATCGGTAAGTATCTGACTGGATTTGAAGTGTTAAACCCTGATTTGGTGATTTGTCATTTAGATGCCAAAGCTTCGATGCAGATCGATTTGACTATTAATAAGGGACGCGGTTATGTTCCTGCTGATGAGAATCGTCAATTCTGCACTGACGTTAACGTTCTCCCAATCGATTCCATCTACACCCCTATTCGTAATGTAAAGTACGCTGTAGAACCATATCGTGTTGAGCAAAAGACCGACTATGATAAGCTCGTACTTGAAATTACAACAGATGGTTCCATTAGTCCAAAGGATGCACTGAAAGAGGCAGCGAAGATTCTTATTTATCACTTCATGCTCTTCTCTGATGAGAAGATTACTCTTGAGACTCAGGATCAGGAGAGCAATCAGGAGTTTGATGAAGAGGTTCTTCATATGCGCCAGTTGCTTAAGACTCGTCTCGTAGACATGAATCTTAGTGTTCGTGCCCTCAACTGCTTGAAGGCAGCTGATGTTGAGACTCTTGGTGATTTGGTTCAGTTTAACAAGACTGACCTCTTGAAGTTCCGCAACTTTGGTAAGAAATCGCTCTCAGAGCTTGATGATTTGCTCGAGAGTCTGAATCTGTCTTTTGGAACTGATATTTCAAAGTATAAATTAGACAAGGAATCTTAAAGGTTCGTAGTCCAAAAAGCAAAAACAAAAAATGAGACATAATAAGAAATTCAACCATTTAGGTCGTACTGCTTCTCATCGTAACGCGATGTTGGCTAACATGGCTTCATCACTTATCTTGAGCGAGCACAAAAGAATCACTACGACCCTCGCAAAGGCAAAGGCTCTTAAGAAGTATGTTGAGCCATTGATTACTCGTTCTAAGAACGATACAACAACTTCACGTCGTGTAGTTTTCCGTTATCTTCAGAATAAGTATGCTGTTAAGGCTCTCTTCGGTGAGGTAGCTGAGAAGGTAGCTAACCGTCCAGGTGGTTACACTCGCGTAATCAAGTTGGGTACCCGTCAGGGTGATGCAGCTGAGATTGCTTTCATCGAGCTCGTTGACTTTGATGAGAATATGGCTAAGACTCAGAAGGCTGCTGCTAAGAAGACTCGTCGTAGTCGTAAGGCAACAAAGGCTGAAGAGGCTCCTGTAGCTGAGACTGAGGCTCCTGCAACAGAGGAGGCTCCAAAGGCTGAATAATTTTCAATCATCTCAGATAAATTTAGCGTCCTTGTCTTGACAAGGGCGCTTTTTTTGTCCTTTTTCAAAACTATCTGCTCTTTTAGGGTTTTTCCTAATCATTATTAGGGATTTTTTTGATTTTATTCTTTTAGTTCTTTGTATCTTTGCAGCAGAAATTTAAAGCTTAATGAAGATGAAAAAGATTATGCTTTTTGTAGCTTGCTCTTCTTTGCTGTTGAGTAGCTGCGATACTTATACGGGAAGTGGTGCTTATGCTGGTGCCACATTTGGTTCTATTCTTGGTTCTGCTATCGGTGGCTTGTCTGGTGGTCCTAGAGGTTCTGATATGGGTACTATCATTGGCATGGCTGGTGGTGCTGCCGTTGGAGCGGCCATTGGTAGTCAGGCTGACCAGAAATCCCAGCAGCAAAGAGAATCTGTTTATCGAGATAGATCACACCGTGATCAACACTCTTATCAGGATGGAGTTTATCAGCAATCTTCACCTGTTTATTCCAATGACGAAATCTTTGATTCAACTAATTCGGCTGGTGATAGGATTTATGATTTCAATGATAGGGATTATACCGGAAGTTATAGTGCTCAGCAGCCTGTTGCCACTATTCCTAGTTCTACACTGGAAGAACTTGGGCAGAATTATGCTTATTCATCCTCTTTGGAAATAATGAATGCTCGTTTTGTTGATTCAAATGAGGACAATACTTTGAATCGGAATGAAACAGCCAAAGTTATTTTTGAAATCCGAAATAACGGAGCTCACACGTTGTATGATGTAGTTCCAACCGTTATTGAGACTACCGGCAATAAGCATATTTTCATATCTCCAAGTGTTCATGTAGAAAGTATTGCTCCTGGTCATGTGATTCGTTATACAGCAATGGTCAAGGCTGATAACCGTTTGAAGAATGGTACAGCTTGTTTCTGTGTTTCTGTTATACAAGGCGGTAAGACGATTTCCAAGGTTAATCAGTTTGATATTCCGACAAAATCCAGATAATATTCCGGTAAGATAATGAATTTGTATGATAGTATCTTATTTTAGGATTCTGTTATATATAAAAAGGTAAAGGCGAGAATCAATGATGATTCTCGCCTTTACTTTTTGCTATATCTGTATTGTGCTTTTTTAGTTCAGCCTTTGTCACCTCTTTGCTTTTATGGTGCTCTGTTTTATTTATTACCTTTGAAGTAATTTTATTTGTTTCTTTTTTACTGCTGTGATGATTTTCCTTATTCCTGTCAGTAGTTCCCCACTTGTTAGGAAATTCATATTCAGTTTCAGCCACTTCGAAATCAATCTTAGGCAATTTTGTGTCCTCTGGCTTGTAAGGAATCGGGTTTTCCACCATTTCAACTTTTACAGTCGCTACGCCTTGTGCAATCATACCAATTTCTTTTGCAGCCTTCCATGATAGGTCGATGATTCTACCTCTTCCAAACGGACCTCTGTCGATGACTTTTACGATAGTACTCTTGCCATTGCTAAGGTTTGTAACCTTGAGGTGCGTTCCGAAGGGATAAAACCGATGTGCACATGTTAAACTGTCATGATGTATTCTCTGGCCGCTTGCAGAACGGGCACCTGTTGCTCTTTTAGAGTAATATGATGCCTTGCCGTGCTGGTGCTTTTGTCCGTAGCATGGAACCAGGCTGAATATAGCCAAGATGGCTGTGATGAAAGATTTTGTGACCATATCTTCTTATTTTATAGCGCAAATATAAAAAAAAATGCTGAAAGATGCAAGTAAATCTCAGAAAATCAGTATCTTTGCACAAACTTTAACTTCATTTATGGAAAATAATATACCTCAGGAGTGGAATAAATTCTACTTGAAAGACGTATCGTTTGTGAATCTGATGATGCGCCGTATCTACAATGTACTGATTGTAGCCAATCCTTACGATGCGTTCATGCTTGAAGATGATGGACGTATCGAAGAGAAGATATATAATGAATATATGGAGCTGGGTCTCCGCTATCCGCCAACCTTTACTCAGGTTTCTACTACTGAAGAGGCTGCTGCTGTGCTGCGTTCTACCGTCATTGATTTGGTGATTTGCATGCCTGGCAATGCTGATAATGATGCCTTCGATGTGGCGCGTGATGTCAAGGGTAAGTTTCCTAATATCCATTGTGTTGTTCTTACGCCTTTCTCTCATGGCATTACCAAGCGTATGGAGAATGAAGACTTGAGTATCTTCGATTATGTTTTCTGCTGGCTTGGCAACACCAATCTTATTCTTTCAATCATCAAGCTGATAGAGGATAAGATGAATCTTGAACATGACATACAGGAAGCAGGCGTGCAGATGATTCTGCTGGTAGAAGATTCTATCCGTTTCTATAGTTCTATATTGCCTAATCTCTATAATTATATATTGGAGCAGAGCAAGAACTTTTCTCAGGAGGCTTTGAACCGGCATGCGGCTACCATGCGTATGCGTGGCCGTCCTAAGGTGGTTTTGGCTCGTACTTATGAGGAAGCCCAGAAACTGTATGACAAGTATTCTGATAATACGTTGGGCGTAATCAGCGATGCACGTTTCCCGTTAAAGAGTGCTGCCAAAGCTTTTGGTAATGAGGTGATGCCTGAAGAGAAGCCTAAGCATCGTACGGATACTTTCGGTCGCGAGAAGTGTCCGGATGCTGGTTTGCAACTCTTCCGTTATATCAGGAAGAACGATCCTTTCGTTCCGCTTATCATAGAAAGTTCTGAAAGTGAGAATCGTGCGAAGGCAGAGGCAGAAGGTTTCCGCTTTGTTGACAAGAACTCGAAGAAGATGAGCGTAGATCTTCGCCGTCTGATGGAAGAGCACATGGGCTTTGGCGATTTCATATTCCGTGATCCTAAGACTCATGAGGAGATTATGCGCATTCATAGTTTGAAGGAATTGCAGGATAACATCTTCAATATTCCTAATGATTCCATGCTCTATCATATCAGCCGCAACCATATGAGCCGTTGGCTTTGTGCCCGTGCCATCTTCCCTGTATCTGCTTTCCTGAAGCATGTTACCTGGGAGAAATTGCAGGATGTGGATGCTCACCGACAGATTATCTTCGATGCCATCGTGCAGTATCGTCACATGAAAAACATCGGTGTAGTGGCTGTTTTCGACCGCATGAAGTTTGACAAGTATGCCCACTTTGCCCGCATCGGAGAAGGCTCCCTGGGCGGAAAGGGTAGAGGTCTTGCATTCCTGGACAACATCATCAAGCGCCATCCTGAGTTCAACCAGTATGAGAATGCCACCGTGCAGATTCCGAAGACCGTGGTGCTCTGTACCGATATCTTCGACGAGTTCATGATGAGCAACAATCTCTATCCGATAGCTTTGAGTGATGCTAGCGATGATGAGATACTGAAGCACTTCCTGCATGCCCAGCTGCCCGATTCGCTGATAGCCGACTTCTTCACCTTCTTTGAGGCAACCAAGAGTCCTATCGCAATCCGTTCAAGTTCGCTGCTCGAAGATGCCCACTATCAGCCGTTTGCCGGTATTTATTCTACCTATATGATTCCATATCTGGAAGATAAGTATCAGATGCTGCAGATGCTGGCCTGTGCCATCAAGGGTGTCTATGCTTCTGTGTTCTATCGCGACTCGAAGGCTTACATGACCGCAACGAGCAATGTCATCGATCAGGAAAAGATGGCTGTTATCTTGCAGCAGGTTGTGGGTAAAGACTATGGTACAAGGTTTTATCCTACCATGAGTGGTGTGCTCCGTTCGCTCAATTATTATCCGATAGGAGATGAAGAGGCTGAAGAGGGTATAGCCAGTCTGGCCTTGGGCTTGGGTAAATATATCGTAGATGGAGGTCAGACCCTTCGTGTTTGTCCTTACCATCCGAATCAGGTGCTCCAGACATCGGAAACCGAACTGGCTCTGCGCGACACCCAGACCCAGTTCTATGCGCTGGATATGAAGCATGTGGGCAATGATTTCAAGGTGGATGATGGCTTTAATATCCTCAAACTCCGGGTGAAGGATGCTGTAGAAGACCAGAGTCTTACCTATATCGCATCTACTTTCGATCCGTACGATCAGGTCATCAATGATGGAGTCTATGAGAATGGCCGTAAACTGATAACCTTCTCAAGTGTGCTCCAGCATGGAGTGGTGCCTTTGCCTGAGATACTGCAGATGTCGATGAAGTATGGAGCAGGCGCTATGCGCAGACCTGTGGAGATTGAGTTTGCCTGCAATATCAATAATGACAGGACTTGCGAATTCTATCTTCTTCAGATTCGTCCTATCGTCGATGCCAAGGAGATGCTTGATGAAGATGTGAAGGCTATCCCTGATTCCGACTGCCTTTTGCGTTCGCACAATTCGCTGGGGCATGGCATCAGCGAAGATGTGGTTGATGTGGTTTATGTGAAGTATGATGACCACTTCTCTGCGATGAATAATTTTTATGTAGCCGATGATATAGAACGAATCAACCGCAAGTTCCTTGCTGAAGGCAAGAACTATGTGCTGATAGGTCCTGGCCGTTGGGGTTCCAGCGACCATTATCTGGGTGTACCTGTAAAATGGCCGCATATCAGCGCTGCCCGGGTTATCGTAGAGGTGGCTCTGAAGAATTATAATATCGATCCTAGTCAGGGTACTCACTTCTTCCAGAACCTCACCTCTTTTGGCGTGGGATACTTTACAGTAGATACAAATACTGGTGAAGGCGGCTTTGTAAATAAGGAAATCCTGGATGCAATGCCGGCTGTAGAGGAGACGCAATATGTCCGTCATGTGCGCTTTGAGCACCCGATGAGAATTCTGATGGATGGTAAGAAGCAGGAGGGAGCCGTCTTGATTCCGAAGGGATGACGGGAAGAGTTGTCTCAGAATAGACATCAGAAACTTTCTGTTTCTAGTTAAAGATGTATTTACGGTAGTATGAAATCTTCGTTCATCGACGCTGAATGTCCGTTCAGCGACGTTGAATGTCCGTTCAGCGACGTTGAACCGCCGTTCAGCGTCGATGAACGGAGATTTCATCTAGCAGTAAAGACAATTTTATATGATATAAACAACAAATAATACTGGGAAAGTTTGGAATTTCCATCGAAAAGCCTTACCTTTGTTCCCATCTAAAATGAATGCCTTATGAAGAAGCAAAAACTGTTTGTACTATTATGGATGCTGGTATTGATATGCTTGCCGGTATCAGCAGAGGAGTATCGTAATCCGGTTATTCCAGGTTATCATCCCGACCCATCCGTGTGTCGGGTAGGAGATACGTTCTATCTCGTCAACTCTTCATTCCAGTATTTCCCTGGTGTGCCAATCTTCCAGAGTAAGGATCTGGTTCATTGGCAACAGATTGGTAATGTGCTTGACCGCGAGAGTCAGGTTCCCTTGAAGGGTGCCAACTCTGGGCTTGGCATCTATGCGCCTACCATCCGCTATCATGAGGGAACTTACTATATGATAACCACCAATGTAGGCAACGGCGGCAACTTCATGGTTACAGCCAAAGATCCCCGTGGTCCTTGGAGCGAGCCTGTCTGGCTGAAGCAGCAAGGCATCGATCCTTCGCTTTATTTTGAAAACGGAAAATGCTACATGGTGAGCAATCCGGGCGATGCAATCTGGCTCTGTGAGATAAACCCAAAGACGGGCGAACAGCTTACAGAGAGCAAGAAACTGTGGCAGGGTGATGGTGGACGTTATCCGGAAGGTCCGCATATTTATAAGAAAGACGGCTATTACTATCTTCTCATTTCGGAAGGTGGAACCGAACTGGCGCATCGTCTTACCATCGCCCGTAGCAGGAATATCGAGGGACCTTACGAGAGTAATCCCAATAATCCGATACTGACCAACTGCAGCAAACTGGGACAGTTGATGCAGATTCAGGGTACGGGTCATGGCGATTTTGTACAAGCTGGCGATGGCAGTTGGTGGATGATATTCCTTGCATACCGCAACTATGGCGGTTCTTATCATCACCTTGGTAGAGAAACCTATCTGGCTCCTGTGGAGTGGAAAGAGGGCGAATGGCCTGTAGTGAATGGTGGACTGCCTATCGATACTCTGGTGAAGGCTAACACCCTGCCGGGTGTTCCGCTGGAAAAGCATCTGGAAGCAGATGCAGAGGATGCACCGACGACCGGAGCTTTCGAATGGGTACAGTTGCAGAATCCTATTCCTGCCAAATATCTGCGTAATGATACGATGGCCGTGGATGAGAAGTTCTTCGTGCGTCTTTATCCTCATGGAACTCTGACGCAGAATCAGCAGCCTACCTTTGTGGGGCGCAGACAGGAGAGTGCCTGCTTTACCTTGGAAACGGATGTCGTTACGAAAGGTGATGCAGAGGCTGGTCTGTCAATCTACCAGATTCATGATGGTCATCTCGACCTCTTTGTTTCCAAGAATCAGGTGGCTTTGCGCTGCAAACTGAAAAGCATCGACTATATTGTGAAGAGCGTACCCCGTTTGCGCAAAGACGCTGTGAAACTGCGTATCAGCAGCGATGGCGAGATGTACCGTTTTGCCTATTCTTTTGATGGAAAGAAATTCTATGACTTGGGTTCCATGAACTGCTCCCTGATGAGTACCGAGGTTGCCGGTGGATTTACAGGTGTGGTTCTCGGTATGTTTGCTGAAGGCAAGGAAAAGAGCGGATATGCCGACTTCGGCTATTTCCATTACAACGAAAAATAAGATGTATTTCTATAACTCTTTATAGAAGAAAAGATAAATAAAATGTTAACAGAACAACAGACAGAAACATATCAGACAAACGACAGGAAATATCTTGTCCCGTTCATTCTCATTACGTCGCTCTTCTTTTTGTGGGGCTTCGCTCGTGCCATTCTGGATGTGCTCAACAAGCACTTCCAGAATGCTCTGCACATCAGTATTACTCATTCCGCCCTTATTCAGGTTACTACCTATCTGGGTTATTTCCTGATGGCAATACCTGCTGGCTACTTTATCAACCGGTATGGTTATCGCCGTGGTGTGGTCTTTGGTCTGCTCCTCTTTGGTGTGGGCGCCTTGCTCTTCATCCCAGGTGCTGCGGTGGGCAGTTTCTCGGCATTCCTGCTCTGCCTTTTCATTATCGGGTGCGGTTTGGTGTTCCTGGAAACAGCCGCCAATCCTTATGTTACCGAACTGGGTGCCAAGGAAACAGCTACCAGCCGACTGAACTTATCGCAGTCGTTTAATGGATTGGGTGGTATTTTTGCCACACTTTGCATCGGTCAGTTCCTCTTCAACCAGACAGAAGAGGGCGGTAATGTAGTGGTGCCTTATACCATTCTGGGTATTCTGGTGTTGTTGATAGCTCTGGTGTTCTCACGTGTAGATTTACCGGAAATCAGTCATGCGGCAACAGCTGAAGATGAAGCAGCCGGTTCTAATATCAGCAAACTCTTTGCCCATCACAAGATGTTCGTGTTCGGACTTTTTGCCTTGTTAAGCTATGAAGTGGCAGAGATTTCTATCAATTCCTACTTCATCAATTTCGTAACGGGCATGAATTGGATGGACGACCGCACGGCTTCCGTAGCCCTGACTTGTGCGCTGGCTTTCTTTATGGTAGGCAGATTTCTCGGATCCTGGATTATGCGCCGAATCAAGGCAACAACGATGTTGCTGATTTGTGCCGTAGGGTGTATTGTCTGCATACTTTTAGTCCTGTCAAATCTGGGTAAGATATCGCTCGTAGCCCTGCTTTGCAACTATATGTTCGAGGCCATCATGTTCCCTACCATCTTCAGTATCGCCCTCACGGGATTGGGCAATCTTACCAAGACAGCCTCTTCGCTTCTGATGATGACGCCTATCGGAGGTTGCGGTTTCCTGTTGATGGGACTCATCGCCGACCGTACTCATTTCACGCTTCCTTTCCTGGTACCGCTCGTAGGATTTGTCATCGTTCTGGCTTATGCGGTTCGTGAATATAAACTTGCCAAGAAGTAACTGGCGGTTGGACAGAAAGATGTAAATATAAAGATGTTAAATTGCTAACTGCGTTTAGCAAAACCTTTGTGATTGGTAGGGTATAAGTGCCGAATTAACTTTTTTAACTCGATTGCAACACGAAAAAACGAGTTATCATTTTGTTGTCTCAAAAGAAAAAGGTAAATTTGCAGTCGGTAAGGAAAGAGCCCCATAAGTTCTACACCTTATTATATAAGAAAGAAAAGAATGTTTCATTAAACAATAAATTAAGTAAAATTATGGCAGTAGATTACAAGAAAATCGGTCTTGTGAACACTAAGGAGATGTTCGCAAGAGCTATCAAGGGCGGTTGGGCCGTTCCTGCTTTCAACTTCAACAACTTGGAGCAGCTCCAGGCTATCATCCAGGCTTCTTCAAATTTGAAGTCACCAGTTATCCTCCAGGTATCTAAGGGTGCTCGTAAGTATGCTAACCCTACTTTGCTCCGTTACTTGGCAGAGGGTGCTGTAGAGTACGCTAAGGAGTTGGGTTGCAACCATCCTGAGATCGTTCTTCACCTCGATCACGGTGATAGCTTCGAGACATGTAAGAGCTGTGTAGATTTCGGCTTCTCTTCTGTAATGATCGATGGTTCTGCACTTCCATACGAGGAGAACATTGCATTGACAAAGAAGGTTGTTGATTACGCTCATCAGTTCGATGTAACTGTAGAGGGTGAGCTCGGTGTCCTCGCTGGTGTTGAGGATGACGTAGTAGCTGAGGAGTCTCACTATACAAAGCCTGAGGAGGTTGTAGATTTCGCTACACGTACAGGTGTTGATTCATTGGCTATCTCTATCGGTACTTCTCACGGTGCTTACAAGTTCAAGCCAGAGCAGTGCACACGTGACCCTAAGACTGGTCACCTCGTTCCTCCTCCATTGGCATTCGATGTATTGGCAGCAGTTGAGAAGCAGCTTCCTGGTTTCCCTATCGTTCTCCATGGTTCTTCTTCAGTTCCTCAGGAGTATGTTGATATCATCAACAAGTTCGGTGGCAAGTTGCCAGATGCAGTTGGTATCCCAGAGGAGCAGTTGACTAAGGCTTCTGAGAGCGCTGTTTGCAAGATCAACATCGACTCTGACTCTCGTCTTGCTTTCACAGCAGGTGTTCGTGAGACATTGGCTCTTCACCCAGAGTACTTCGACCCACGTCAGTACTGCGGTAAGGCTCGTGAGTACATGGTTGACCTCTATAGCCACAAGATCAAGGATGTTCTTCATTCTGACAACAAGTTGGCTAACCTCGACTAATCTTCGAGATTTTACAACACAAAATAATAGCGGGAATCCGAAAGGGTTCCCGCTTTTGTTTTATCTTTTTTTCGCGATTATACTATCTGTTGTTTTCATTTCCCCTTAGCGTTTCCATGAGCTGTTCAGGTGTACAGTTTTTTAATATCACCTTATTCTCTTTATCCAACAGGTAAATGGTTGGCATGGCTTTGAGCCCGTAAATCGTGCTCAATCGGTTATCTGCTACGATGCGGAGCAGACTGATGCCGGCTGGTATTGTCTGTTTGTCGAGCCATGCAGATATCTTGTGGCAGTTCTCGCAGTCAGGATCGTAGAAATATAAGATAACCTCCTTTTCCCGGTAATCGCTCAACTGATGAGGCTTGCCGTCTTCCAGCATAAAACTGATGTTGGTAGCCTGTGTGCCAGGCAAGTTCTTTCTTGCCTGTTTCAGTTTAAATCCTATTCTTTCTTTCTCGGTTTCATCGAAGTATGGCGATTTAGCCATGTCTTCCAGAAATAGGGCATATACCCTGTCGTTGCGCATGGGCGACTCAGGGTTCTCATAATAATGCTCGATGAGGCTTTCAAACTTCTCTTTGGATGGTTTCTGCTGGTAAGCTTTAGCTGTAAAGGCTGCAATCCCCTTCTGGGCTATTTCCTGGTCGAAACGTGCCAGAATATCGATGAAGTTGACAAAGCCCTGTTCTGCCATCTCCTTGTTTGCCAGTTCCAGGGGATCGGAAAAGCTGAAGTTGTCCCAATAGTGCTCACTCAGGTATGTTGCGCGTTGCTCTACACTGCGCAGACTATCTGGCAGAGCAGGGTATGGGAAACTGTTCTGAGCCTTGGTTGGGGCTAAGGCTCCAACCAGCATGAAGAAACTGAGGAATATGAATCTTGCCATCATCTTTTTATTGGAATTAATGATATTACTAACGGGTGCAAAATTACAAAATAAAATTGAAAGTGGCAAGGTTTTTTATATAAAAAATACATTGAATGATTTAGAATCACCTTGTTACTTACTTGTATACTCTTTATAATGATCACCAATACCTGAAGCTACTGAGAACTCTTGTTTTCTGAAGTTTACTTTCAACTGTTTCTTTTTCCTTTCAGTTTATTTTCAACTTATTTTTTAGCTCATCTGTATCTCAAGTTTTTGAATTTCGGCTGCAAAAATATAGTGAATATTTAAGACGACCAAACTTTTCTACACTGAAAAATACTGAAAATTCCCCCCCAGCCCGTCCGAGAACGGCCGTTTTGGGGTGTATCACATAGGGTGGAACCGCTATCGCGACTCCACCTAAGCCCATTTAAGGGCATATGTTTTTTCATCTTAAAATTTTGTTTTATGTTAAA
>NZ_CDRSSE010000086.1:0-48852 GCF_977051555.1 Segatella sp. | reverse complement strand
AGAAACTTGGTGTGGAAGGATACCATATAGAAAATGTAGTAGAGGAAATTGATGAGGATGGTAAGGCAAGTCCCGTTGCAAGTGATAAGGATCCATCTGTCATTCTCGTTCATTATGAGTCTATGCTTGGTCATACGATAGAGTATATTCCGCCAAGAGTTAAGATAGAGATTAGTTGCTTGTCTATGAATGAACCTACGGAAGACCGTTTGATTTCATCATATATTGAGCAGACTTTCCCTGGAGAAGATGCGGCGGCTACAGCTACGGTCAGAACAGTTGTGCCTACTCGAACATTCCTAGAGAAGGCATTCCTGCTATGCGAGGAATTTCAGAAACAGACTCCTCGTCATGTCCGAATGTCTAGACATCTTTATGATCTCGAACGCTTGATGGATACAGAATTTGGCAAACAAGCCCTGCAGGATATTGATTTGTATGAGCGTATAGTTAAGCATCGTTCCATATACTATGCTGTTGGGTATGTAGATTATTCTAAGTTGATGCCTAGTGAGATTGATTTCGTTCCTAGGCAAGAGTTGGTGAAGGATTGGGAAGGTGATTATGCAGAGATGTGTAACCACTTTATCTATGGTTAGACTTTATCTTTCGAAAAACTTTTAGAGCGAATCAAGGAGTTGCAAGATAGGTTTAGAAAAGCCTTTTAGCGACTTTTACTCCTTAATAAAATGTTCAATAAAAAAGTTAGAAGGCTATAAGTGTTTGGTATTCAGCCCTAATATTCCTCTGGAATGATGACGAGTATTAATCTCGATGATAGGGCTGCTCTCCTATAAGAGGGTAGCCTTTTTCATCTTTTGTTTCTTGCTTATATATAATAATGTGTAAGAAATTCCGTTATCTTATTGTGTTGAAAAGATTTATCATTATATGGATTCTGCTAGTGGGGGTGCTCGAAATGAGGGCACAGTATGATCCTTCCTTTAGTCATTATTTTGACATGGAACCATCATTCAATCCTGCTGCTGTGGGTAAGCAGTCGAAACTTAATGTTGCGGCGGCCTACGCACTTGATATGGCTGGATTCGAACATAACCCCCGTACCTTTCAGGTGGCGGCTGACATGCCTTTCTTCCTGCTCAATCACCGGCATGGTGTAGGTTTGTCGCTACAGAGCGACCAGATTGGTCTTTTTACTCATCAGCGCCTGGCTTTACAGTATGCTTTGCAGAATAAACTCCTGGGTGGAACGCTGAGCGTGGGTGTTCAAGGAGGTATGCTGAATGAGAAGTTTGATGGAAGCAAGGTTGATTTGGGAGAAAGTGGTGACCCTGCCTTTTCTACATCAAATGTCAATGGAAGCGGAATGGATTTGAGTCTGGGTCTGTATTACCAGCATAAGGCTTGGTACGTAGGACTTTCTGCCCAGCATCTTACATCGCCTACAATTAATCTGGGTGAGACCAATGAATTGAAAATAGATGCCACATATTATTTGACAGGTGGATACAATATTCGGCTTAGAAATCCGTTCTTAACAATAAAGCCGTCTGTTCTTGTAACAACAGATGGCACCACATGGCGAGGCGACCTGACAGGAAGGTTGGTTTACCAATATGAGAAACGGATGTTGTATGGTGGTGTAACCTACAGTCCGGACAGATCTGTGACCATCCTGGTAGGCGGTAGTTTTCATGGGGTAGTGCTTGGTTACAGTTACGAGGCATACACCTCCAAACTCAGTGCCGGAAATGGCAGTCATGAACTCTTTGTAGGGTATCAGACAGATATCAACCTGACCAAGAAAGGCAGAAACCGCCATCAGAGCGTCAGAATATTATAATGTAAATAAAAATAAGAACATAGTAGAATCATAAAACAATGAAGAAAAGTATATTGCTCCTTAGTGCATTCGCTATATTGCTCACCTTGAGCGGCTGCTTTGGTGCCAAGCAAGCTTCTGTTGCAGGCAGAGGTGGCGAGGTGGTTGGCGTGAGCGGTAGAAGCTTTGTAGAGCCAGCCCCTTATGGTATGGTAAAGATAAACCGTGGCTTCCTGAAAATGGGAATGGAGACCCAAGACTCACTCTGGGGAATGAAAACACCACGCAAGGATGTGTCGGTGGATGGATTCTGGATGGATGATACCGAAATCACCAATTCAGAATATAAGCAGTTTGTGGCTTATGTGCGTGATTCTATCCTTCGTACCCGTCTGGCTGATCCTGCTTATGGAGGCGACGAGACTTACATGATTACTGAAGATAAGAATGGCGATCCGGTTACGCCTCATGTAAACTGGAAGAAAGCGCTTCCTAAGAAACCTAATGAGGATGAGCAGAGAGCTTTTGAAAGTTTGTATGAAACCAATCCGGTTACAGGAGAAAAACTCATCGACTGGCGCCAGCTCAACTATAAATACGAAATCTATGATTATACAGCTGCGGCTCAGCGTAAGTTCCGCCTGAATCCACAGGAACGTACCCTTAACACCGATGTGAAGATAAATCCGGACGAGGTGGTGATGATTTCGAAAGATACCGCTTATTACGATGATGAGGGTAGAGTGGTGCGTGAGACTATCAACCGTCCGCTTTCAGGTCCTTGGGATTTCCTGAATACCTATATCGTAAATGTTTATCCTGACACTACCTGTTGGGTAAACGACTTCAAGAATGCAGAGAATGAAACCTATCTGAGAAGTTATTTCAGCAATCCTGCGTATAATGACTATCCGGTAGTAGGTGTTACCTGGGAACAGGCAAATGCCTTCTGTGCCTGGCGAACAGACTATCTGTTGAAGGGCTTAGGTCCTGAAGCTAGATTTGTACAGCGTTACCGTCTGCCGACCGAGGCGGAATGGGAGTATGCAGCAAGAGGCAAGAACCAGAATGAATTTCCTTGGGACAATGCGGATGTGAAGAATGGGGATGGTTGTTTTTATGCCAATTTCAAACCTGACAGAGGCAACTATACCAAGGACGGCAACCTGATAACCAGTAAGGTGGCTATCTATTCGCCAAATTCAAATGGACTTTACGATATGGCAGGTAATGTGGCAGAGTGGACAAGTACCGTTTATACAGAGGCTGGTGTAGACGCCATGAGCGATTTTAACCCAACTTTACAGTATAATGCTGCCATAGAAGACCCTTACCGTTTGAAGAAGAAAAGTGTAAGAGGTGGTTCCTGGAAAGACCCAGAGTCGTTTATACGTTCGGCATGGCGTACTTTCGAATACCAGAATCAGCCTCGCTCATACATCGGATTCCGTTGCGTGAGAAGTCTTGCTACTACGGCAAGCGGAAAACAGAAACCATTGAAGAATAAGAATAGGAGATAAAAAATATGAGCTATTATAGCAAATTCAATATTGTATACCGCTTGCAGAAGTGGATGGATAGTGTGCCGGGTCAGACTTTCCTTAACTATGCTTACAGTTGGGGTGCCTCTATCGTAATCGCTGGTACCCTCTTTAAGTTGACCCATCTTCCTGGTGCCAATCTCATGCTTTTCTTAGGTATGGGAACCGAGATTTTCGTGTTCTTCCTTTCTGCTTTCGACCGTCCTTTCGACAAAACAGCTGAAGGTAGAGACTTGCCTACCCATGCAACAGAAGAGTATCTGGAAGGAAAGGTGTCGGCTGAGGAAATGATGACTGCCCGGAAACAGCCTGAGACGGTTCAACCTGAGACTGTTCAACCTGAGGTTGCTGCTCCAGTATCTCCTGTAATGGCAGCTGCGCCAGAACTGACTCCACTAAATCCTGAGGTGGTAGAAGTTCAGAACAGTTACGTAGAACAGCTGAAGAATCTGGTAGAAACCTTGAGTAAGGTAAACGAACAGAGTAGCCGACTGACCCGTGACAGCGAGGAGATGGAGAATCTGAACCGTACCTTGACTGGTATCAGCCGAGTATACGAGATGCAGCTGAAAAGTGCCAGCCAGCAGATTGGTACCATTGACCAGATCAATGAGCAGACCAAGATGATGGCAAAGCAGATAGAGCAGTTGAACAAGATTTATACCCGTATGATTGATGCCATGACCATCAATATGCGTGTGGCAGCTCCTCATGTAACAAGTGAAGAGTAAACAACGAAGAAAATAAATAGAATCAAGCAAATATATATCCATGGCAATCAAGAAAAGACCGGTTTCGCCTCGCCAGAAGATGATTAACCTGATGTATGTCATCCTGATGGCTATGTTGGCGCTGAATACTCCTACAGATGAGGAATTCGGTGTCAAAGGCAAGTCTGTTGTCGAGAAAATCAAGAAAAGTCTTGCCGATGATGGGAAGAAATCGGATGAGGAGAAGAAAAATATAGATCTGGTAGAACTGAATGTGAATGAACTCGATGCATTCGTTATTCCAGAGAAAACAACCCTCTATGCCGGTGAACGTTTCAATTCGCATGTGGTGATGGCTGCGATAGACAGCACGCAGCGCCCGGAAATCTATGTGAATGGTAGTCGGTTGAATGCCGAGAATGGCAGATACAGTTTTGTGGCTGGTGGCGTAGGTGAGCATCAGTTTGGTGGTTACATCCTGATGAAAGGTAAGAACGGCGAGATGATGCGACGCAATTTCGTTCAGAAATACACCGTATTGCCTGTTCCTAACACAGCTACCGTTGCTGCCGACCTGATGAATGTGCTCTATGCAGGCTATGCCAATCCTATCAGCATCAGCGTTCCTGGTGTTCCGGCAAATGCCATCTCTGCAACCATGACAGGCGGTTCTTTCGTAGCTAAGGGCAATGGTCATTTCGTTGCGACACCATCAGCGGTGGGTAAGGATGTTACCATCCATGTGACAGCCCGCGATAAGGGACAGGTGAGAAGTCTGCCTCCATTCGTATTCCATGTAAGAAAACTTCCTGACCCAACAGCTTATATTGCGATGGGTACAGATAGATTTAGAGGTGGTGCTCTATCGAAAGGTGCTCTGATGGGTGCTCCTGGCATTCATGCAGCCATAGACGACGGACTCCTTGATATTCCGTTCAAGGTACTGGGCTTCGAAACCGTATTCTTCGACAATATGGGCAATGCCATACCTCTGGCTTCTGCGGGTTCCAGTTTCTCGGAACGCCAGCGCGAAGAGTTCAGAAAGCTGTCAAGAAACCGTCGCTTCTATATCTCGCATATCAGGGCTGTAGGTCCTGACGGAATCACCCGAAATTTGCCGGCGGCGATGGAAGTTATCGTCAGGTAAGTGAAGAGTGAAGAAGGAAGAGTGAAGAATTCAAATGCTTTGCTAATCATAATGTTCAAAGTTTAAAGTTCAAAGTTCAATGTAATGAAAAAGATATTATTCATATTCATACTTTTGGGAATGGTGCAGAGCATCATGGCACAGCCAGCGGCTCGCAGAAAGCAGGCTCAGCAAAAGGCACAACAGTCTAATGCTGATAATATGACCTTGCGTGCCAAACTCTATTTCCCTACAGCCATCCCGATGGATGAGGACGTGGTTTGGAGAAGAGACATCTATCGTGAACTCAATCTCACAGATGATGCCAATGCTGCCTTGTATTATCCTGTAGAGCCAACAGATGGTAAGATGAATCTCTTTACCTATATCTTTAAACTGATGTTTACGGGTAGAGTGCCTGTTTATCAGTATCGTATGGATGGTAATGAGGACTTTTCTGCCGCCAACCGTCTTACTCCGAAAGCATTCGTAGATAATTATCATATCTACTACGAGAAGACTGATAACGGAAAGGTGCATATTGATGACAGCGATATTCCATCATCAGAAGTGAAGGCTTACTATGTGAAGGAGACTTCTTACTATGACCAGAAAACAGCTTCTTTCCATACCAAGGTATTGGCTTTGTGCCCTATCATGACCCGTAATGATGACTTTGGAGATGTAGGAAACAAGTATCCGCTCTTCTGGGTGAAGTATGATGACTTAGCTCCTTTCCTGGCTAAGCTGCAGCTGATGACCAGTAATGTGAACAATGCTGCTGTGATGAGTGCAGAAGATTATTTTACCAAGAATCTGTATCGGGGTAAAATCTACAAGACCAACAATATGCAGGGAAATACCCTGGCACAATACTGTTCTTCGGATACAGCTATGGCGAAGGAACAGAAACGCATAGAAGCTGAGTTGGCTGCCTTTGAAAAGAATATCTGGGGTAATCAGGCTCGGAAGGATTCGCTTGACAGTATTGCCAAGGCAGAAAAGAATATGGATGCCAAGACTCTGAAGAAAAGCCGTAACAGAAGAAGTGGTTCTGCATCTAAACCAGCTAAGACTTCTACAGTTAAAAAACGCAGATCAGGAGGAAGTAACGTTTCTTCTGGTGGCTCGGCTAGGGTAACGGTTCGTAGAGAACGTCATTAATTTATATAAGAATTAAAGTAAATATAGAATGAAGAAAGTTTTATCAGTATTAATGCTTGTAGCAGCCATGATGTTTGCTACTAATGCAAATGCCCAGATTAAGTTTGGTTTGAAGGGCGGTTTGGATGTTACTAACATGTCTTTGAGTAACGATGTTTTCGATGCATCTAACAAGACAGGTTTCTTTGTTGGTCCAATGGTAAAGGTTACTATCCCTGTTGTTGGCTTAAGCTTTGATGCTGCTGCCTTGTACGATCAGAAGGAAGCTAAGGTGTCTGTAAATGATGCAGAGACAACAATGACTCAGAAATCTCTTAATATCCCTGTAAACGTACGTTATGGCTTCGGCTTGAGCAGCTTGGCTAATGTTTTCGTTTTCGCTGGTCCACAGTGGGGTATCAATGTTGGTGACAAGAACTTCAAGTGGAATGATAATAGTTCTTATTCTTTGAAGAAATCAAACTTCAGCGTAAACGTAGGTTTGGGTGTTACCCTGCTGAGCCATCTCCAGCTCTCTGCAAACTATAACATCGCTTGCGGTAAGACTGCAGATGTTACCTGGCAGGAAACAAGCGAAAAGATTGTGAATGGTAACAGCAAGAATAACAGTTGGCAGATTGCTTTGGGTTATTGGTTCTAATCCCGTAAAAGAACAGGACAGATTATGGGTGAGAACATCGTATGGTTTCGCCTAGTACATCTTAAAATATATAAAAGCAGGTATCCGATGATGGGTATCTGCTTTTTTTTTGCTAACTTTGCAAGCCGAAAGTCTGAATGGCAGATATTTCAAGGTTTAAGAATATTAGATATGAAGTATGTAGATGTGATATTACCCCTTCCGCTCGACGGAACCTTTACTTATTCTGTCCCTGATGGGATGGAAGGGAAAGTTGTGCCTGGGGTACGCTTGCTGGTTCCTCTTGGTAAAAGTAAGAAATATATCGCAATGGCTACACGACTGCATGATGATAAGCCTGCATTCTCCTGCAAACCTGTCGAGGCGGTGCTTGACAATACGCCTTCGCTTTTGCCTCAGCAGATGAGATTGTGGCAATGGATTGGCTATTATTATATGGCTCCTTTAGGCGATGTCTATAATGCTGCTATGCCTGGTGGACTGAAGTCTACAGAGAAATTCAAGCCCAAGATGGAACTCTATGTGGAACTTGCCAGTACATACCGTAGTGAACAGGCTCTTCACGTAGCGCTCAACTTGGTGCAGAGAGCCTTGAAGCAAGCCAAAGCCCTGACAACCTTTCTGAGTCTCTCGCATTGGGACAGTCTTGATGGTGATACGCCTAGAGAAGGCATTAAAAAAGTGACCAAGGAAGAACTGATGAATGAGAGCCATTGTACGGCAGCTGTTGTCAAGGCGCTTATCGACAGGGGAATTCTCTTTACTTATGAGTTGGAAATAGGACGATTGAATACGAATGGAGAATCTCATCTTGAACTTATCAAACAACTCTCCTTGGCACAGCAAGATGCCTATAATGGAATCCTGATGCAAATGATGAAAAAGGATGTCGTATTGCTCCATGGTGTGACATCCAGCGGAAAGACGGAAATCTATATTCATCTTATCAGAAAAGCCATTGAAGAGCATAAGCAGGTGCTCTATCTTCTGCCGGAAATCGCTTTGACCGTACAAATCATGGAACGTCTGCATAGGGTCTTCGGCGACCGGCTGGGCATCTATCATTCTAAATATAGTGATGCTGAGCGTGTAGAAATCTGGCAGAAACAACTCTCAGATCACCCTTATGATGTAATCCTAGGCGCAAGAAGTGCCGTCTTCCTGCCTTTTAAGGCTTTGGGACTCGTCATTATAGACGAAGAGCACGAGACTTCCTTCAAACAACAGGATCCCGCTCCGCGCTACCATGCCAGAAGTGCTGCCATTGTGCTTGCCAAGATGTATGGGGCTAAGACATTATTGGGTACGGCTACGCCTTCGATGGAGAGTTATTATAATGCGCAGCAAGGCAAGTATGGCCTGGTAAAACTGAAAACAAGATACAAAGGTATTCAGTTGCCGGAAATTCAGGTGGTAGATGTAAAAGACTTGCGCCGCCGTAAGATGATGAGCGGTCCTTTCTCTCCACAGCTTTTGGCTGCAGTAAGAGAGGCTTTGAAGAATGGGCAACAGGCAATCCTCTTTCAGAATCGTCGTGGTTTTGCGCCGATGGTTGAATGTAAGGTATGTGGTTGGGTGCCGAAATGTAAGAACTGTGATGTCTCGCTTACGTTGCATAAGAGTATCAACCTGCTTACTTGCCATTATTGTGGTTACACTTATCCGATTCCTACGGAATGTCCTAACTGTGGCAGTACGGAAATCATGGGCCGTGGTTTTGGTACCGAGAAGATAGAAGACCAGATAGCTGAAATTTTTCCGGAAGCCAAGATTGCCAGAATGGATTTGGATACGACACGTACACGAAATGCTTACGAACGACTGATCGCTGACTTCTCTGAAGGCAGGACGAATCTTCTGATAGGTACGCAAATGGTTTCAAAGGGTCTCGATTTCGATAAGGTGAGTGTGGTGGGCATTCTGAATGCTGATTCAATGCTCAACTATCCCGATTTCCGCGCCTACGAGCATGCGTTCATGATGATGGCACAGGTGAGTGGTAGAGCTGGAAGAAAAGGTAAGCGTGGCTTGGTGATTCTCCAGACCAAGAATCCTACCTTGCCGGTAATCGGACAGGTGGTGCATAATGATTATGCAGGTTTGTATCAGGGTATTCTGGAGGAGAGAAGAACTTTTCATTATCCACCTTTCTTCCACCTGATTAATGTGTATGTAAAACATAAATATGATAAGGTATGCGAACAGGCTAGCCATGAGCTCAGCAAAACGCTGAGAAGCTGGTTTGGCGAGCGTGTGTTGGGACCCGATAAACCTGCTGTGGCAAGGGTTAAGACGATGAACATTCGAAAGATTGTTATCAAACTGGAAAATGGTATTGACCAGCAGAAGGTAAGAGAATATCTGAAGTTTGCTCAGCAACAGATGGGAAAGGATCCGAGATATGGAGCTCTGCAGATTTATTATGATGTAGACCCATTGTAGTTTCCTGGACATCCTTTTCTCTGGCAGAATGGAAGAAAATATGATTGGTAAATAAAATGAAAAAGGCTATCCGTTACTTGTTGCAAGAACGGGTAGCCTTTTAATTATGATATTTGTAGTTATGTTTAGAAGTTGATGTCAAGACCTACTGCGAATACGTTGTTGTTACGTGTGTAGTCTGAACTGTAGACTTGACTTGTACTCTTGTCTGTTTCTGTGGTCTTCTTGTGCTGATAGAAGGTGTGGAAGTAAGCCACGTTCAAATCCATCTTCTTATTGATATGGTATACACCACCAACTGCTACAGAGTTGGAACTTGTAACGAATGACTTATCGTCCATATATCTTTTTGAAGCTGGTGTGTCAAGGTTCTCTTCAGGCAAGCCATAGTTGGTATTCTGCCAACCTGTACTCAAGGTAATCTTCTTGTTTACGTCTACCTCGACACCTGCGTTGTATTCCAATGTACCGCGCTTCAACTTTTCCTGTCGGTTGTTGTAAGATGTAGCGTGCTTGTCATCGAACCAGTGGAAACCAACGTTTACTCTAACTGCATCGACAGGGCTATAGCCAACACCGAGTGCCAGATAAGCAGGAATATCACCAGCAATCTTCTTGCCATCTTCGTATTCGCCGATAGCCTCTTTGAGCTTGGTGTCGAACTCGGTCTTCAAGCCAGCCATTGTCTTTACTACATCACCGTTAGTCAAAACAGTTTGAGTAGTATTTGCTGCTACAGCTTGAGCTTTCTCTGGAGTCATACCCTTATTTGTGAACACCTGAGTCAATGTTCCAACCATCTGTCTGGACAAGTTGTCTGGGAGAGCACTGATACTAGGAGCCTGATTTACAGACTTGTTCTTCAAACGTATGCGAGTCTTGAACTCATATTTTGCAGAGAAGTTCCACTTGCCTGTCTTGAAGTCTACACCGATGATAGGAGTAAAGCCGATGCCGCTCTGGTCACAGCTCAATTCAATGTTGGCTGCATTTTCCTTGTTAGGGTCGAGTACCTTGTAAAGAGGCATGTTGCCTACCTTGATGTTTTCAACATATCCATAGTAGTTTGTTGAAGCATAGACACCACGTACACCTGCAAATGCGCTGAAATTGTCGCTGAATTTATATGCAGCACCTACAGAGAGACCGTAATAGTACTGACGGCCATGCATATAGCTATTGTAGCTATATTCGCCTTTCTGTCCGAATGCTTGGTCGGTTGTAAACATTTGCATTCCTGGCTGTCCTAGTGTATTACCCAATACATTGTCAACAGTTTTTGCCAGACCGCAAGCAGCCATTGCTGTCTCAGCTACGATCTTTTCGAAAGAGCCCAGACCATTATCGAAGGTACACTTGCCGCCACCACCTGTGAGGGCGAAGCTAGCCTGGAGTGACCATCTACCTTTATTATAAGCATACTGGAATGAAGGGATGACAGGTGCAAAAGCCTCACCCTTGAATGTACGAGGAGTAATAGGATTGTTCACATTGTTTGTGAACAGAGCATAATCATTTTCAATGCTACGTGTCTGGTAAGCCAACTGCCAGTTGATGGCAAGATGGTGACCTTTACCCATGAATACAACTCCGGCTGGATTGTAATAAACACCGTCGATACCAATTGAAGCCTCACGGCTCATCATTCTGTTGAATGCTACATGTTGATTGGTGTTGGTGAGCAAACCGCCTGCAAAAGATGGGGTTGCACAAGCCATCGCAATGGCTAAACTAACTAATTTTAGTTTCTTCATCTTAATAATATTAAATAAAAACGTCCGCAAAGGTAATTATAATGTTCTATTTCGCTATTGGTTTTATTAAATATTTAAAACATATTAACGAAAAAAGCCCTTTCTCTTGCACAGATTTAAAAAACTGTGCAAGAAAAAGGGCTTTTATCGGTTATGTTTTACCTTTTTGTATATCCGTTTATACGCTTTACGGCATAAGAACTTCACGAATTGTATCTTTACTCTTGTTCTTTAGACTCCTGACTCGTCTTTTTGCCGGCATTCTGTTTTACGTTTAAGTGAGGATACGAAATACGGGTATGGTAAATAGCCTTGAGTCGTTCGATGAGTACCTGCTTAGCGAGAGCAATGTCTCGGAACGTGATAGGGCACTCCTTGAAGAAACCATCTGCCACCTGTCCGTCGATGAGTTTATTGACGAGGTTACTGATGCTTTCTTCAGTATATTCGTTCAGAGAGCGCGAAGCCGCTTCAACCGTATCTGCCATCATCAGGATGGCCTGTTCGCGGGTAAATGGGTTCGGACCAGGATATTGGAACTGCGACTTGTCAATCACCTCTGTAGGGTGAGCATTACAGTAATTAATATAGAAATACTTGGTGATGCCCGTTCCGTGATGAGTAGTGATGAAATCCTTTATGATGCCTGGCAGACCAACCTTCTCTGCCATCTTCAGACCTTCTGAAACATGGCTTATGATAATCTGTGCGCTCTCAAGGTCGCTTAATTGGTCGTGAGGATTAACGCCCGCCTGATTCTCTGTGAAGAAAACAGGGTTAGTCATCTTACCGATATCATGATAGAGTGCTCCGGTACGCACCAGAAGACTGTTGGCTCTGATGCGGTTGGCAATCTCTGCTGCCAGGTTACCTACGGTGATAGAATGCTGGAAGGTGCCTGGAGCAATCTCACTCAGGTTGCGAAGTAATCCCTTGTTGGTATTTGACAACTCGAAAAGTGTAACATTAGATGTAAATCCAAACATCTTTTCTATAATGTACATGAGCGGATAAGAGAGTAGCAGGAAGATGCCGTTTATGGTAAAGTAGCTATACATGCTGGCATCTACGTTGAACACCTGGTTGTCCTGCATCAGCTGAAGGGCAAGATATACTACACCGCTGGCTATAGTTACCAACAGGGCTGTGATGAATATCTGCGAGCGCTTGCTGAGTTCACGCAAACTGTAAATAGCAACAAGACCAGCTACCAGCTGTACGATGATAAACTCGTACTGGTACTTTACTGCTGCTGCACAAATGAGAATCATCGTAACGTGACTGATAAAGGCTGTACGCGAGTCCATAAACACACGTACGAAGATAGGCGCCATGGCAAATGGGATGATATAGACACTGAAGAAATTGTGTTTCATCATGAGTGACACAAAGATAGGGAACAGTGTAATCATCGCATAAAGCATGGTAATGCTGCGCGGCTTATCAAAATAGTCTTTTCTGAAAAGTGAGAGATAAGAGGTAAACAGCATGACAAGAATGAAGATAAACAGTACCTGTCCGATGATAGTGGTTGTCAGTTCTTCCTGGGTAGAACTGCGGCGCTTCATCTCCTTATCGAATGAATTGAGCACCCGATAGGTGTTGTTCGTAATCACTTCACCACGATCCACAATCTTCTGTCCGCTCATCACCATTCCGCTTGCCAGTGGAATGCTGCTTATCATGTCGGCTTTCTCTGCCTCGCTTCTTTCCTTATCGTATATGACGTTAGCTTCAACATAATTGTTAAGGTTGCAACGGGATAAAAGCTGTCGCTGGGTTGCCAGCTTCTCATCGTAGAAGATGCGTTCGTAAGCGGCAATAGTAGAGTAGAACGAACCGATAGGTACGCTCTTCACATTCTTTCCGTTGATAATTCGTATCATACTGGTAGAATCTTTGTAGATACGATTATATTCCGTGGTAGCGATGATGCCGGTCTGATAAAGGCGCTGAAGCTGGTGGGCTATGAGTCCCACATATTCTTTTGGCAAACCTGGTACACCTTGGCTGAAGTCGTGCAGGAAACGGCTCACCTGTTCGCTGCCGATGGATTCATTGACTGAATAATAAGGTTGGAATTGCTTCATCAGCGAATCCTGTTCACGCTTGATGGCTTCATCGGTCTTATAGATCGGAAAGTCAAATTTTGCGATGACGGAACCATACATCCATGGCTTTCCAACATCATACCTGAACATCCTTCCTTCGTTGCGAGGAAGAAACCAAACAATGATAGCAACGGTGATTAATATCAAAACCGTTTTTGTGGCGAAATTGCGCCAATAGTTCTCTTCTGGGTTGTTAAATATGCTCATTTTCCTACTTTTTTCTTACTTATTTCGTTTTACAGTGCGAAAATACGAAAAAAAACGGCTAAAATCGCAAAAAAAGATGTAAATTTGCAGAAAAATTTGAAAATAGCTATAAAAAGACATGGCAGATAGAAAAGTAAGGGTGCGTTTTGCCCCTAGTCCAACGGGTGCATTGCACATTGGCGGTGTTCGTACCGCTCTGTATAATTATTTGTTTGCTCGCCAACATGGAGGTGAGCTGGTGTTCCGTATTGAGGATACAGATTCTCATCGTTTCGTGCCTGGAGCCGAAGAATATATCCTGGAATCTTTCAAGTGGCTGGGTATCCAGTTTGACGAGGGTGTAAGTTTCGGTGGAGAGCATGGACCTTATCGCCAGAGTGAACGTCGTGATATTTATAAGCAGTATGTTCAGCAGCTCTTGGATAATGATAAGGCGTATATTGCTTTTGATACTCCTGAGGAGTTGGAAGCAAAACGTGCCGAAATCCAGAACTTCCAGTATGATGCTCATACTCGTATGCAGATGCGCAACTCTCTGACTCTTTCTAAGGAAGAGGTTGATAAGCTGATTGCTGACGGAAAGCAGTATACTGTACGTTTCAAGATTGAATCAGGACAGGAGATTCACGTGAACGATATGATTCGTGGTGACGTGAAGGTAATGAGCGATATCTTGGATGATAAGGTACTTTATAAGAGTGCTGATGAATTGCCAACTTATCACCTGGCAAATATCGTAGACGACCACTTGATGGAAATCTCTCATGTAATCCGCGGTGAGGAGTGGTTGCCAAGTGCTCCTTTGCACGTACTTCTTTATAAGGCTTTCGGTTGGGAAGATACCATGCCTCGTTTTGCCCATCTTCCTTTGCTTCTCAAGCCAGAAGGCAAGGGTAAGTTGAGTAAGCGTGATGGCGACCGCCTAGGTTTCCCAGTATTCCCACTGGAGTGGCATGATCCTAAGACTGGCGAGGTTTCTTCCGGTTATCGTGAGAGTGGTTACTTCCCTGAGGCTGTAGTCAACTTCCTGGCGCTCCTCGGCTGGAATCCTGGTACAGAACAGGAAATCTTCTCTCTTGATGAGTTGGTGAAGGCTTTCGATATTTCCCGTTGCTCTAAGGCTGGTGCCAAGTTTGACTTCAAGAAGGGAATCTGGTTCAACCACGAATACATTCTGATGAAGAGCGATGATGAAATAGCTAACCTCTTTGCCCCTATTGTTGCCAACAATGGTGTAGAGGAAACTCTGGACCGCGTAAAGCAGGTGGTACACATGATGAAGGATCGTGTGAACTTTGTCTATGAACTGTGGCCATTGTGTTCTTTCTTCTTCATTGCTCCTACAGAGTATGATGCTAAGACAACCAAGAAGCGCTGGAAGGAATATTCTGCACAGCAGATGACAGAACTTGCTGATGTGCTTGAAGGTATTGAAGATTTCTCTATCGAAGGTCAGGAACCTGTCGTGATGAAATGGGTAGAGGATAAGGGCTACAAACTCGGTGACGTGATGAACGCATTCCGTCTGACTCTCGTAGGTGAGGGTAAGGGCCCGGGTATGTTCGATATCTCTGCCTTCCTTGGCAAGGAGGAAACTCTGCGCCGTCTTCGCAAGGCAATCGAAGTTTTGGGTTAATTCACAATAATTTCTCTCTGAATGGCTTTCTGCAGCATTTTGCTGAAGGCTATTCAGAGAGTTCACGTATTTATAGATAGTAACCAATATAAAGAAATATCATGATCTATAATATCGTAATATATTTCGTCCTTTGGGGCATAGCCATTGCAAGTCTGTTCAATGAAAAAGTGCGCAAGATGTGGCGTGGTGAGCGTGAGGCTTTCAAAATATTGAAGCAGAAGGTGGATCCTAACGCTAAGTACATTTGGTTTCATGCTGCATCGCTCGGTGAGTTTGAACAGGGACGACCTTTGATGGAACGTATCCGCAAGGACTATCCTCAGTATAAGATTCTGCTTACCTTCTATTCTCCTTCGGGTTATGAGGTGCGCAAGAACTATGAGGGAGCTGACATCATCTGTTATATGCCGGTGGATACTAGGTTGAACGCCATCCGTTTCCTTAGATTGGTACGTCCTGTGATGGCTTTCTTCATCAAGTATGAGTTCTGGTCTAATTTCCTTCATATCCTGAAGCATCGCAACATTCCTACTTATAGCGTGAGCAGTATCTTCCGCGAGGATCAGGTGTTCTTCAAATGGTATGGCAGAAACTATGCTGGAGTGCTGAAGTGCTTTACCCGTTTCTTCGTACAGAACGAAGAGAGCAAGCGATTGCTCGAAGGTATCGGCATCACGGCTGTGGATGTGGTAGGAGATACCCGTTTCGACCGTGTTCTCCAGATAAAGGAGGCTGCCAAGCAATTGCCGATTTGCGAGGCTTTCAGAACAGGAGTAGCTTCATCTCAGTCTGCGGATGTACCTCATCATGATTTCAAGGTATTTGTTGCCGGTAGCTCTTGGCCACCAGATGAGAATATCTTTATACCTTTCTTTAATGAGCATAAGGATTGGCGCCTGCTGATTGCTCCTCATGTCATCGCTGAAGAGCATCTGAAGTTGATACTTTCTCTGATAAAGGGCAAGAAGGTGGTGCGCTATACGCAAACTACTCCTGAAGAAGCTGCGGAGGCTGATGTCTTGATCATCGATTGTTTCGGATTGTTGAGCAGTATGTACAACTATGGTGATGTGGCTTATATTGGTGGTGGCTTTGGTGTAGGTATTCATAACACCTTGGAGGCTGCCGTATGGAATATGCCGGTTATCTTTGGTCCGAACAACAAAAAGTTTCAGGAGGCTCAGGGCTTGCTGAAATCGGGTGGAGGTTTTGAAATCAATACCTATGAGGATTTCTCAGGTTTGATGACTTCTCTGATGACTGATGAGACCTTCCTGAAACAGGCTGGCGATAAGGCTGGCGCCTTCGTGGCTCATTTGGCTGGCGCTACTGATAAGGTCTTGGCAAGTGTAAAGTTGTAATAGCTTCATTATATACATATATAAAAAGGTCTCATGAATGTTTTTCTTCATGAGACCTTTTCTTGTATATGTATGTGCCGTAAACCAGGCATCCTGCCTTTATTTGATAATGCGGTAGTAATCCTCTTTTCTTGGTTTTACGGTATGAGGATGCGCAGAAGCATACCCCAAGGCTAAGGCTCCTACTCCCATCAAACCTTCTGGAAGATTCCAGTCTTTCATCAGCTTCTTGCCTTCTTCTGATGCAAACATGCCGTCTTCACGGTTAATCCAGCAAGATGCAAGGCCGATAGAGTGGGCAGCAAGCATCATATTGCCTAAGATAAGGCTGCCATCTTTCACACCGTTAACGTTGCTTTCTGGTGCCAGAACGATAACGATGGTTGGCGCTCCATAGTAAGGATCGCTTTCTACACCCATGATTTCTGCGTTCATCTTGCGAAGCTGGGCGCAAATCTCAGGATTCTGAACGGCAATGATGAAAGGCTCCTGGGTTCCATGGCCTGTAGCTGCCCATGTGCCGGCTTCCAATACCGTCTTCAACTCTTCGTCGGTAATCTGATCTGCCTTGAAGCGACGAATACTTCTTCTCTCCTTAATGGCTTTCAAAACTTCATTTTCCATCTTATCTTGTTTTAAACATTTTATTTAGAAATCTTTTCTCTTTCTTCGCTCTTTTATGCAGGGCATCCGCTTAAATCCTCTTCATCCATATACTGGCTGAGAACCCGAGCAATACGAATCAGGCCCTGCATCAGGGTCTTGCGAGGACAGGCGATGTTGAGGCGCAGGTAGCCCTGGCCAGCCTTTCTGCCATACATCGTACCACTGTTGACGAATACCTTACCATCGTTCATCAGCTTCTCATAAGCCTCGTCGCTTGACAGTTCGAATGGCAGGATATCGAGCCATACCAGGTAGGTGCCTTCAAGGCGGGTAACGCGAACTTGTGGCAATTCTGTATTGAAGAATTCCTTTACAGCCTGATAGTTCTCGTAGAGATATTGGTTCAATTCATCCAACCATTCTTCTCCCTCATTGTAAGCTGCCTGGAGAGCGATAACGCCGAATGGGTTTACGTCACAAACCTCGTTGATGTTGATGGCGCGGTTGATGCGGCGGCGCAATGTTGCATCCGGACAGATAATGTTGGCTATCTGAAGGCCTGCAATATTGAAAGACTTTGATGGTGAATTCAATACTACGCAGTTGTCGCGGCAAGCTTCGCTGATGCTGGCAAATGGAGTATACTGATAGCCTGGCATGATGAGCTCGCAATGAATTTCATCTGCGATGACCTTTACCCCGTGCTTGAGACAGATATCGTTCATTCGCTCAAGTTCCTCTTTCTTCCATACTCTTCCGGCTGGATTGTGAGGATTGCAGAGGATGAAGGCTGTGGTCTTCTCATCGGCACATTTGCGCTCGAAGTCTTCGAAATCTATCTCATAAGTGCAGTTGCCCACACGTTTCAGTTCGTTTTCTACTACTTCGCAGCCGCTGTTTGTAATGCAGGAGAAGAAGCAGTTGTAGACAGGTGTCTGTACCAATACCTTTTCGCCAGGCATGCAGATGGCTTTCAGACAGCAGGAAATAGCTGGTACAACGCCTGAAGTATAGAGAATCCAGTCTTTCTCTATCTTCCACTGGTGGCGGCGGGAGAACCAGCTGATGATAGCCTCGTAATAAGAATCAGGTACGAGGGTATAGCCGAAGATGCCGTGAGCTACACGTTTCTGCAGGGCTTCGATGATGCAGGGAGCAGTCTGGAAATCCATATCTGCTACCCACATCGGAATAACGCCGTCTTCCTTCACCAAATCCCATTTGTATGAGTTGGTTCCACGACGTTCGATGATTTCATCAAAATTGTATTTCATATTTGTTTTCTATCTATGTTGTTTCTTCTATCTATATAGGATAATTCTCTTATTTATATAGGATAAATCTCTTTTTCTCCTAATTGAAATCTTCGTTCATAGACTTTGAATCTCCGTTCAAAGACATTGAACGTACATTCAAAGCTTTTGAACGGCCGTTCAATGTCTATGAACGGAGATTTCAGTTAAGCGTAAGAATAATTAGTTATGGGAACAATAAGTAATTTACTTGATTGTTGCCATTTCTGTAATTACCTCTTAAACTATTTCGATTTATCTGTGATTTCACATGCACCCTTTGGTGCTTTGGCAAACTCAGTATAAGTTACGCTTCCCACTTCGTCTGCCTCGATTCTTCCGGAGATAGGGTTCTTGATGTTGGTGATACTTCCCTTGATCTGTGCATCGATGTTGGTGCAATCCTCGAAGGCACGGTCGCATTCCTTATCAAAGGTGCAATCCTCCAGAGTTACATGGTCCATGTAGCAGAGAGGCTGCTCGCCGCTGATGTGGCAACGTACGAACTTGATGTTCTTGCTGTGCCAGGCCAGATACTCACCATTCAGTTCCGAATCATATACGGTTACATTCTCGCATTCCCAGAAACTGTCCTTGGTTGTAATCTTTGCGTTGTGAATCTCCACATTTCTGCAGTATTGGAATACATATTTAGAGTCGCTTTCAAGTCCGTCTACATAGATATTCTTGGAGAACATGAATGGATAAGTTCCATCGTGGAGCTTTACGTTCTTCAGTTTCAAGCCATCTACCTTCCAGAATGTCTCATCAGCATCTGTGATGTTGACGTTCTCCAAATCCAGATTCTTCATTTCGCGGAAGAACTTAGGCCCATCGATGGTGCAGTCTTTCATCACCATATTATCACTATACCAGATGGCAGAACGGCTTTCTGGAGCGAAGTAGCAGTCTGTGATAAGGGAACCGTCCACATGCCACCAAGGGTATTTGCCATAAAACTTGGAATGGTGGCATTCTATGTTTTGGCAGCACTTGATGCCCGATTCGCCATCTGTAATCGTAATATCTTCTAAACGTACATCGTGAGCACCGAAAAGAGGGCGCTCGCCCCCGAATGATTTGTTCTTTATCAATTCCATAATTTTCTATTATCCTTTTTTATTTGTTATTTCTGTGTGCAAAATTACAAAAATAATGCCAAACTCGTATAACCTGATTTACAGAAAAATGTAACGATATGGCGTATTTTGGGATAAATGGTCGCTATAGGGGAAAAATAAATGAAAAAAGGCTGAATCATGAAGCATTTTCACGATTCAGCCCTTATCGAGTTAACTTCTAAAAATCCGAAGCGGAGAATTACAAGTTAGGGTTCATCTCTTTCCACTCAGCTACTGGAGGAACGATGCCAAGCTCTACGATCTCATCGCGCATCTTGCAAAGGTGCTCGTAAGACTTCTGGAGGCTAGCGAGCTCTTCCTCAGTACCTGTAGGCTCTGTGAAGTGAACACCAGTCTTATCGATAGTAGTAGGCATAGCCATCATTACATTCTTGAAGCCGCACTTGTCGCACTTAACGTAGCAACCTGCTGGCAATGTGAACTTCTCGCCACCCATAGCAGCCTCGATCATCTTAACTGCGTTGTAAGCTGGGCTCTGGAATGAAGAACGGCCGCGGAGCTTGATGATGTTAGAACCACCCTGTACTGTGTGGTGCTTGATCTCTTCCCAACGCTCGTCAGAAAGACCCATCTCTGCCAATGGCTTGCCGTCAACCTTAACTTGAGAAGCAAATACAGCCATCTGCTCGCCGTGACCACCATAAGTGTGAGCGCCAGTAACCTTATCCTGCTGTACACCGAACTCGAGGGCCAAAGCCTGCTGCAGACGAGTAGAATCGAGAGCTGCGAGTGATGTCAACTGGTTTGGCTTCAAACCTGAGTGAATCAATGCTGTCAAAGCTGTAACGTCAGCTGGGTTGAAGATAACAACTACGTGCTCAACCTCTGGGCAGTACTTCTTGATGTTGTCACCAAATTCTGCAGCAATCTTGCAGTTGCCCTTAAGAAGATCCTCACGAGTCATACCCTCCTTACGAGGAGCACCACCAGAAGAAATGATATATTTAGCACCAGTGAAAGCCTCCTCTGGGTTAACTGTATAAGTTACGTTAACACCTGGGAATGCGCACTGCTGAATCTCATCGAAAACACCATGTACACCTGGCTCGAAGATATCATAAAGACAGATGTTTGGAGTAAGACCGAGCATCAAAGCGCTCTGTACCATGTTAGAACCGATCATACCGCCTGCACCGACGATAACGAGTTTGTCATTTGTTAAAAAATTCATAACTACAATTCTTATTTAAATGTTTATAATCTTTTTCTCCTTATTATTAAATAGCGGATCATATCCGGAAGAAAGTTTGTAAAACTCCTTCTTTTTACTTTCCGACCGCAAAATTAATAAAAAGTAATGTAAATCGTGCATATTTTTGCGCTTAAATTTGTTGTTAATTCTTAAAAATGTTATCTTTGTAATCTCTAATTAGCAAAATGCATTATTTGGAGATAAGTTAAACATTAAATTGCATAAAAATATGAATGAAATCGAATTACGTTTAGCTAGATTGAGGGAGTTGATGAAGCGTGAACATCTTTCTGCTTTCATCTTCCCGAGTACTGATGCTCACCAGAGCGAGTATGTCGCCGACCATTGGCGGGGAAGAGAGTGGATTTCTGGTTTTAACGGGTCGGCTGGTACTGCTGTCGTTACGATGACTTCGGCTGCTTTATGGACAGATTCCCGTTACTTTCTGGCTGCAGAAGAACTGTTGGGAGGTACTGAATATCAGTTGATGAAGCTGAGAATAGAAGGTACGCCTACTATCGCTGAATGGTTGGGTAAAGAATTGCAGGAGGTTCAATCTCCTGAGGTTGGACTTGACGGTATGGTCAACTCTTATAATTATGTTAAGGATTTAAGCTATTCTCTCCGTAAACTCGGTGGAATTACGCTTAGAACTAATTTGGATCCTTTGGCACAAATCTGGGAGAATCGCCCTTCGCTTCCTGCAAATCCGGTAGAAATCCAGCCATTGGAATATGCAGGAGAAACGCTGGCTTCTAAGGTGTCCCGTATCCGTAAGTCTTTGAGAGAACTTCATGCTGATGGCATGCTCGTATCTGCTTTGGATGATATTGCTTGGACTTTGAATCTTCGTGGTACTGATGTTCATTGCAATCCTGTATTTGTAAGTTATTTGTTGATTGAGAGTGATAAAGTTTCTCTCTTTGTGGATGAAAACAAACTGTCTTCTGAAGTAAAACAGTATCTTCAAGACAATCAGGTTTCTCTCTATAATTATAATAAGGTGGAAAAATGCCTTGAATCATATTCGGAATATAATATCTTGCTGGATGGAGATGAAACGAGCTATTATCTGTGGAAAGCTGTTAAATGTCAGGAGATCGTAGCTGCAGGTTCACCTATCCCGGCTATGAAGGCTGTGAAAAATAAAGCTGAAATAGAGGGCTACCGTAGTGCGATGCTTAAAGATGGTGTAGCTATGGTTAAGTTCTTGAAGTGGTTGAAACCTGCAGTTGAGGCTGGTGGACAAACAGAAATATCCATTGATAAGAAATTAACTTCTCTGCGTGCAGAACAGAAACTGTTCAGAGATATTTCTTTTGATACGATTGCCGGATATGCGCAGCATGGAGCAATTGTACATTATGAGGCAACACCTGAAACTGATGTCGTTCTGAAACCGGAAGGCTTGATCTTGATAGACTCTGGAGCCCAATACCAGGATGGTACTACGGATATTACCCGTACCATAGCTTTGGGACCTGTATCTGAAGAGATGAAGCATATTTATACCTTAGTTCTGAAAGCGCATATACAGTTGGAATTGGTTAAATTCCCCGATGGTGCATCCGGAACACAGCTGGATGCTGTTGGAAGAGAGTGTATGTGGCGTGAAGGATATAATTTCCTGCATGGTACAGGACATGGAGTAGGTTCGTATCTCTGCGTGCATGAAGGCCCTCATCAGATTAGAATGGACTGGATGCCTACACCTTTGAGGGCTGGAATGACCTTGACTGATGAGCCTGGTTTGTATCTGGCAGGTAAGTTTGGCGTAAGAATAGAAAATACGGTCCTGATTTCAGACTACATGTCTACAGAGTTCGGTAAATTCCTGCAGATAGAGCCTCTTACTCTTTGTCCTATAGATACCACTCCTATAGATGTTGATATGTTGTTGCCTGAAGAGATTGAATGGCTCAATGATTATCATCAGTTGGTTTATGAAAAATTGTCTCCTTTCCTTAATGAAGAGGAGAAATTGTGGCTTAAAAATGCTACAAAACCCATAAAATGAACATTTTAGAGCAAAAAGTTGAAGAAAAACTTGGTAGTTTGATAAAATAGATGTAATTTTGCACCCGCAAATTGTGGCATTGCCATATTTCGCATAGAATAACATAAGTTTAACATAATAAATTAAAAGCAAAAAAATGATTATTGTACCAGTTAAAGACGGTGAGAACATCGAGAGAGCTCTCAAGAAGTTTAAGAGAAAATTCGAAAAGACAGGTGTTGTTAAGGAGCTCCGTGCTCGCCAGCAGTATGACAAGCCTTCTGTTTTGAAGCGTCTCAAGATGGAACACGCCATCTACGTACAGCAGTTGCGTGCAAACGAGGAATAAAAGTAAAAAATCCTCAAAAAATTTGGTAGTTTAAAATAATTTTCGTAACTTCGTTGCCGAAATGAAAAAGGTACGACGTTATGTTGAGTATAGATAAGTTCTTGGAATATTTGCGCTCTGAACTGAACAGGTCACAGAGAACGGTAGAAAACTATCGCGAAGATTTGAAACTCTTTGAGCAATATGCTAGGAACTTGTCTGAATCCTTCACTTGGGAATCTGTTGATTCTGATATGATTCGCAACTGGTTGGAACATATGGTAGATGTAGGTAATAAAGCAACCTCGGTTAATCGCCGGTTAAGTGCTTTGAAAATGTTCTATCGGTTTGCGCTAGTCAGACATTATGTGAAGTCGGATCCTGCTCATAGACTCAAAGGGCCTAAGGAAAGTAAACCGCTGCCTCAATTCTTGAAAGAAAATGAGATGGATGAGTTACTTGACAGGAAAATGTGGGGCGATGATTATAATAATGTACGCGCACGTACTATTATAATATTGTTCTATGAGACGGGGATGCGATTGTCGGAGTTGATAGGACTTGATGTTGACGATGTAAACTTTATCAAAAATGAGATAAAGATTACGGGTAAGGGAAACAAACAACGTATAGTTCCTTTTGGTGACGAGCTTAAAAATACTCTTTCGGAATATTTGGCTCTAAGGGCACAAAGAGTGAAGGTTAGGTCTGGAGCTCTTTTGCTTGCGGATAGGGGCGGACGGATGAGTCCGGTTCAAGTCAGAGAAATCGTGAAAGAGAACCTCGCAAGGGTTTGCTCGTTAAAAAAGAAAAGTCCGCACGTGTTGAGACATACGTTTGCTACAGCGATGTTGAATCATGGTGCTGGAATTGAAAGTTTGAAAAGACTGTTGGGGCATGCGAAACTCTCGACGACCGAGATTTATACGCATACAACGTTTGAACAGTTGAAACGAGTTTATATTGAAGCCCATCCTCGGGCGTAACCTTTTAAAAAATGGAGGTAACTATGGAAATTAAGATTCAGTCGATTCACTTCGACGCTACCGAGAAGTTACAGGCGTTTATCGAAAAGAAAGTCGCCAAGTTAGAAAAAACTTTTGAAGATATACAGAAAGTAGAGGTGCAATTAAAGGTCGTAAAGCCTGCTACTGCCTTGAATAAGGAAGTTCATCTGGAAGTTGCTGTCCCTGGAACCAAGTTGTTCGTGGAAAAGACATGCGACACTTTTGAGGAAGGAATTGACCAGGCGGTGGACTCAATGAAGGTTCAATTGACCAAATTTAAAGAAAAATCAAGGAATCGATAAAAAAAACTCGAAAAAATTTTGTTGATTCAAAAAATAGTTGTATCTTTGCAGCCGTTTTCCGATAGATGGAAATTTAGCCGTATTGCGGCTGTAAAGATTGCCTCTTTAGCTCAGTTGGCCAGAGCACGTGATTTGTAATCTCGGGGTCGTTGGTTCGAATCCGACAAGAGGCTCAGAAAAAGAAAAAGTTTGGGTAGTTACCAGAGTGGCCAAATGGGGCAGACTGTAAATCTGCTGGCTATGCCTTCGGTGGTTCGAATCCATCACTACCCACTTTCTTTGATAAGCGGAAATAGCTCAGTTGATAGAGCACTAGCCTTCCAAGCTGGGGGTCGCGGGTTTGAGCCCCGTTTTCCGCTCAATTTATTAACTTGCTGTAATAGCTCAGTGGTAGAGCACTTCCTTGGTAAGGAAGAGGTCCTGAGTTCAACTCTCAGTTACAGCTCTATCGTTCTAGATGCTTAGGATGGTAGAGGAACAGATTATTCATTTATATAAATAAAAAGAAAAGCTATGGCTAAAGAAGAATTCGTGCGTACCAAACCGCATGTTAACATTGGTACAATTGGTCATGTTGACCATGGTAAGACTACTCTGACCGCTGCTATCTCTAAGGTATTGAACGAGAAGCTCGGTACATCTGAGGCAGTTAAGTCATTCGATCAGATTGATAATGCTCCTGAGGAGAAAGAGCGTGGTATCACTATCAACTCTGCTCATATTGAGTATGAGACAGAAAAGCGTCACTATGCACACGTTGACTGTCCTGGACACGCTGACTATGTAAAGAACATGGTTACTGGTGCTGCTCAGATGGATGGTGCTATCTTGGTAGTTGCCGCTACTGATGGTCCTATGCCACAGACACGTGAGCACGTACTTCTTGCACGTCAGGTAAACGTACCTCGCTTGGTTGTTTTCTTGAACAAGTGCGATATGGTTGACGATGAGGAGATGCTTGAGCTCGTTGAGATGGAAGTTCGTGAAATCCTCGAGCAGTATGGTTACGAAGAGGATACTCCAATCATCCGTGGTTCTGCTCTCGGTGCTTTGAATGGCGTTGAGAAGTGGGTTAAGTCTGTTGAGACTTTGATGGATACAGTTGATGAGTGGATCCAGGAGCCAGAGCGCGAGATTGATAAGCCATTCTTGATGCCTATCGAGGATGTATTCTCAATTACAGGTCGTGGTACTGTTGCTACAGGTCGTATTGAGACAGGTCGTTGCAAGGTAGGTGACGAAGTTCAGTTGCTCGGTCTTGGTGAGGACAAGAAGTCAGTTATTACTGGTGTTGAGATGTTCCGTAAGATCCTTGCTGAGGGTGAAGCTGGTGATAATGTAGGTTTGCTTCTCCGTGGTATCGATAAGGCTGAGGTTAAGCGTGGTATGGTAGTTGTACACCCAGGTGCTATTACTCCTCACGATCACTTCAAGGCTTCTATCTATGTATTGAAGAAGGAAGAGGGTGGTCGTCACACTCCATTCGGTAATAAGTATCGTCCTCAGTTCTATCTCCGTACTATGGACTGTACAGGTGAAATCAAGCTTCCAGAGGGAGTTGAAATGGTAATGCCTGGTGATAACGTAGAGATTGAGGTAGAGTTGATCTACAAGGTTGCTTTGAACGAGGGTCTTCGTTTCGCTATCCGTGAGGGTGGTCGTACAGTAGGTTCTGGTCAGATTACAACAATTCTCGACGATATCAAGTAATTTAGATTTATCTAATTTGCTATATATATTAGATTCCCCTCCTAAGGGAGAGGGAGTCTTTCTACGGGTTTAGCTCAGTTGGTAGAGCACTGGTCTCCAAAACCAGGTGTCGAGGGTTCGAGCCCTTCAACCCGTGCTAAATAGAAGATAATATGAATAAAATAGTAAATTATTGCAAGGCATGTTACGATGAACTTGCGCATAAGACTACTTGGCCATCACGTGCCGAACTAACTCATAGTGCAATGGTTGTATTATCTGCTTCCCTAGTCATTGCACTTGTTGTGTTCGCGATGGATTCTATTTTCAAAGCCTTTATGGGTGTAGTTTATCCAGGTTAATTTTTTAAGGAAATGGCAGACGCAGGAAATAAATGGTATGTGCTTAAAGCCGTTAGTGGCAAAGAGGCTAAGGTGAAAGAATACATCGAAGCTGAAATGAAGCACAATGACTTACTAGCAGCAAATGTTTCTCAGGTGTTGATACCAGTTGAGAAACATGCAACTGTGCGTAATGGAAAGAGAGTCGTTAAAGAAAAGGTTTCTCTTCCAGGTTATGTTTTTGTGGAGGCCAAACTGAAGGGTGATGTCGCACATACGTTGCGTTTCCTCCCTAATGTTTTGGGTTTCCTTGGAGGTTTGGATGAACCAACACCTGTTCCACAACGCGATATCAATCGTATGTTGGGTTCTGCAGAGGAGACTGAGTTTGAGGAGAATCTTGATTGTCCTTACTTGGTTAATGATACCGTTAAGGTTATGGAAGGTCCATTCAGTGGTTTCAGCGGAATCGTTGAAGAGGTTAATGCTGAAAAGCATAAGCTGAAAGTTACGGTTAAGATCTTCGGACGTAAAACTCCGTTGGAATTAGGTTTTATGCAAGTAGAAAAGGAATAGGATTCTGTTACGAGAATTTTAGATCCTTTTATAAGTTTCAATTTTAAATATTAACAAGAAAATGGCTAAAGAAGTTGCTGGATTAATCAAATTACAGATTAAAGGTGGCGCTGCGAATCCTTCACCTCCAGTAGGACCTGCACTGGGTTCTAAGGGTATTAATATTATGGGATTCTGCAAGGAATTCAACGCCCGTACCCAGGACAAAGCAGGTAAAGTGTTGCCAGTAGTTATTACTTATTATACTGACAAGTCTTTTGATTTTATTATCAAGACTCCACCTGCTGCAGTTCAATTGAAAGAGGCTGCCAAAATCAAGTCAGGTTCTGCTCAGCCTAATCGTCAGAAGGTTGCTTCTCTTACTTGGGATCAGGTAAAGGTAATCGCTGAGGATAAGATGAAGGACTTGAACTGCTTTACTGTAGAATCAGCTATGAAGCTCATCGCTGGTACTGCAAGAAGTATGGGTATTACTGTAAAAGGGGACTTCCCTGGTAAATAATTTAAAACTTCAATTAGAAAAATGAGTAAACTGACAAAAAATCAAAAATCAGTAGCTGATAAGGTTGAAGCAGGGAAGGCATACACATTGAAGGAGGCTTCAGAGTTGGTAAAGGAAATTACCACTACCAAGTTTGATGCATCTCTTGATATTGATGTACGCTTAGGTGTTGATCCACGTAAGGCTAACCAGATGGTTCGTGGCGTTGTTTCATTGCCAAACGGAACAGGTAAGGTTACTCGCGTGCTCGCACTCTGTACTCCTGATCAGGAAGCTGCTGCTAAGGAAGCAGGTGCTGATTATGTAGGTCTTGACGAATACGTTGAGAAGATTAAGGGTGGTTGGACAGATATTGATGTCATCATCACAATGCCTTCTTGCATGGGTAAGATTGGTCCTTTGGGTCGTGTACTCGGTCCTCGTGGTTTGATGCCTAACCCTAAGAGTGGCACTGTAACTATGGATGTTGCTAAGGCAGTAAAGGAAGTTAAGCAAGGTAAGATTGACTTTAAGGTTGATAAGGCTGGTATTATCCATACTTCAATCGGTAAGGTTAGCATGACACCTGAGCAGATCTACGGAAATGCTAAGGAGTTCATCAACACAGTTATCAAGTTGAAGCCTGCTGCTGCTAAAGGTACATATATCAAGAGTATCTTTATTTCTAGCACTATGAGTAAGGGTATCAAGATTGATCCTAAATCAGTTGAATAACTCTAAAAGTTTTGTAAAATGAAGAAAGAAGTTAAAGATACTATTATCGCTGAACTTGGACAGAAGTTGCAGGAGTTTCCTCATTTCTATCTTGTAGATGTTACAGGATTGAATGCAGAGAAGACAAGCGCACTCCGTCGTAAGTGCTTCCAGAGCGAGATTAAGATGGTTGTTGTTAAGAATACCTTGCTTCACAAGGTTTTCGAGGCATCAGATATCGATTTCTCTGAGCTCTACGGCTGCTTGAAGGGTACAACTGCTGTAATGTTTGCTAATACAGCTAATGTACCAGCTAAGTTGTTGAAGGAATATGACAAGGAAGATGTTCCAACATTGAAGGCTGCTTATGCAGAGGAAAGCTTCTACGTTGGCGCAGACAAACTTGCAGAGCTTTCAGCTCTCAAGAGCAAGAACGAAGTTATCGCAGAGATTGTTGCTTTGCTCCAGTCACCTGCAAAGAACGTTGTTTCAGCTCTTCAATCAGGAGGCAACACTATTCATGGTGTGCTTAAGACATTGGGCGAGCGTCCTGAGTAATCAATCACAATGTTATCATTAATTATAGTATAAACAAAAATAAAATTTAGAATAAAATGGCAGATATCAAAGCTATTGCAGAAGAGTTAGTAAATCTTACTGTTAAGGAAGTTAATGAGTTGGCAACAGTCCTCAAGGACGAGTATGGTATTGAGCCTGCTGCTGCAGCTGTAGCTGTAGCTGCTGGTCCTGCTGCTGGTGGTGCAGCTGCAGCTGAGGAGAAGTCTACATTCGACGTAGTCCTCGCTGAGGTTGGTGGCGCTAAGCTCCAGGTTGTAAAGGCTGTTAAGGAGGCTTGTGGTCTCGGTTTGAAAGAGGCTAAGGATCTCGTAGACGGTGCTCCTTCTACAATCAAGGAAGGTGTAGCTAAGGACGAGGCTGAGAACCTTAAGAAGGCTATCGAAGAGGCTGGTGCTAAGGTAGAGCTCAAGTAATTAGAGTAATACATTTTTTATATAAATGGTTAGGATTCTCCAAGTAGGTGAGTCCTAACCTTTTTGTGTCTTTTATTATATTATTAATAAAACCCATTTAATAACTTCTAATGGCTACAAAAATTGTTGATAACAGAGTAAATTTTGCCAGCGTGCATAATCCGTATCCATATCCGGATTTCCTCGATGTGCAGTTAAAGTCTTTCAAGGACTTCTTACAGTTGGATACTCCGCCTGAGGAACGCAAGAATGACGGTTTGTATAAGGTGTTCTCTGAGAACTTCCCTATTACCGATACACGTAACAATTTCGTTCTTGAGTTCTTGGATTACTATATCGACCCTCCTCGCTATTCTATTGATGAGTGTTTGGAGCGTGGTCTTACATATAGTGTACCTTTGAAGGCTAAGATGAAACTGTATTGTACTGATCCTGATCATGAGGATTTCGGTACATTTATTCAGGATGTGTTCCTTGGTACTATCCCATATATGACCGATAATGGTACTTTCGTGATTAATGGTGCTGAGCGTGTTGTTGTTTCTCAGCTTCATCGCTCTCCTGGTGTGTTCTTTAGCCAGGGTGTTCATGCAAATGGTACCATGCTTTATTCTGCTCGTATCATTCCTTTCAAGGGAAGCTGGATTGAATTTGCAACTGACATTAACAATGTAATGTATGCATATATCGATCGTAAGAAGAAGTTGCCTGTAACCACATTGTTGCGTGCTATTGGTTACGAACAGGATAAGGATATTCTTCAGATTTTTGATCTCGCCGAGGAGGTGAAGGTTAACAAGAAGAATATGAAGGCTGCTATTGGTCGTAAGCTTGCTGCTCGTGTTTTGAAGAGTTGGAATGAGGACTTCGTTGATGAGGATACTGGTGAAGTAGTATCTATCGAGCGTAATGAAGTAATCATGGAGCGTGAGACTGAACTTACTGCTGATAATATTGAGGAGATTGTTGAGAGTGGAGCGCAGACTGTTCTGCTTCATAAGGATGAGGAAGCTGCCAACAAGTTTACTATTATCTTCAATACTTTGGCAAAGGATCCAAGTAACTCTGAGAAGGAAGCTGTTAACTATATCTATCGTCAGTTGCGTAATGCTGATCCTGCAGATGACGCAAGTGCACGTGAGGTTTTCCAAAACCTGTTCTTCTCGGATAAGCGTTATGATCTGGGTGAGGTAGGTCGTTATCGTATCAATAAGAAATTGAATCTTGATACTGATATTGATGTTCGTGTCTTGACTAAGGAAGATATTATTGAGATCATTAAATATCTTATTCAGCTGATTAACTCTAGTGCAACAGTTGACGATATCGACCACTTGTCTAATCGTCGTGTTCGTACTGTAGGTGAGCAGTTGGCTAACCAGTTCTCTATTGGTTTGGCACGTATGACCCGTACTATCCGTGAACGTATGAATGTTCGCGACAATGAGGTGTTTACTCCAACAGATTTGATTAATGCTAAGACAATCTCTAGTGTTATCAATTCTTTCTTTGGAACTAATCCATTGTCACAGTTCATGGACCAGACTAACCCTCTGGCTGAGGTAACTCATAAGCGTCGTCTTTCTGCCTTAGGTCCTGGTGGTTTGTCTCGTGAGCGTGCCGGTTTCGAAGTTCGTGATGTACATTATACACACTATGGTCGTCTTTGCCCTATTGAGAGTCCTGAAGGTCCAAACATCGGTTTGATTTCTTCTCTCTGTATGTATGCAAAGATTAATGATCTTGGTTTTATTGTTACTCCTTACCGTAAGGTGAATGATAGCAAGGTCGATATGGCTAATGAGGATGTTGTATACTTGACTGCTGAAGATGAAGAATCTAAGATTATCGGTCAGGGTAATGCGCCTTTGACTGTTGATGGTTCTTTCATTCGTGATGTAGTAAAGTGTCGTCAGGATGCTGATTATCCTGTTGTAGGTCCGGATCAAGTTGATTATGTTGACGTCTCTCCACAGCAGATTGCTTCTGTATCCGCAGGTTTGATTCCATTCTTGGAGCATGATGATGGTCACCGTGCGTTGATGGGATGTAACATGATGCGTCAGGCTGTACCATTGCTTCATAATGATGCACCAATAGTTGGTACTGGTCTTGAGAAGCAAGTTTGTGAGGATTCTCGTACTATGGTTACTGCAGAAGGTGAGGGTGTTATCGAATATGTTGATGCTACAACTATCCGTATCCTTTACGATCGCACAGAAGACGATGAGTTTGTAAGCTTCGAACCAGCTTTGAAGGAGTATCGTATTCCTAAGTTCCGTCGTACCAACCAGAATATGACCATCGACTTGCGTCCTATCTGTAATAAGGGACAGCGTGTAAAGAAGGGTGATATCCTGACTGAGGGTTATGCGACAGAAAACGGTGAGCTGGCTTTGGGCCGTAACTTGCTTGTAGCTTATATTCCTTGGAAGGGTTACAACTATGAGGATGCTGTTGTTATTTCTGAACGTATGGTTCGTGATGACGTATTGACATCTGTACATGTTGACGAATACTCTCTTGATGTCCGTGAAACTAAGCGTGGAGTAGAGGAATTCACATCTGATATCCCTAATGTCAGCGAGGAAGCTACAAAGGATCTTGATGATAATGGTATCGTGCGTGTTGGTGCAAGAATTGAACCAGGTGATATCATGATTGGTAAGATTTCGCCTAAGGGTGAAAGTGATCCTTCACCAGAAGAGAAGTTGCTTCGCGCTATCTTTGGTGATAAGGCTGGTGATGTGAAGGATTCTTCATTGAAGGCAAATCCATCATTGAGTGGTGTTGTTATTGACAAGAAGTTGTTCTCTCGTGCTATCAAGACCCGTGAGTCAAAGAAGCAGGATAAGATTATTCTTGCTAAGATTGATGAGGAGTATGAGGCAAAGGGTGATGACTTGAAGGATATCCTCGTAGACAAGTTACTTACGCTTACAGAAGGTATGACTTCTGAGGGCGTTAAGGATTATACAGGTGCTGAGATTATCACCAAGGGCAGTACCTTTACTGCTACAGCGTTGAAGAATTTGGAGTATGATGGTGTTCAGTCTAATAAGTGGACTAAGGATGAGCATACCAATGGCTTGATTCAGAGACTTATTATGAACTATATCCGCAAGTATAAGCAACTTGATGCTGAATTAAAGCGTCGTAAGTTTGCTATCACTATTGGTGATGAACTTCCATCAGGTATTCTTCAGATGGCTAAGGTATATATTGCTAAGAAACGTAAGATCCAGGTTGGTGATAAACTTGCCGGTCGTCATGGTAATAAGGGTATTGTGTCTAAGGTAGTTCGTTTGGAGGATATGCCATTTATGGCTGACGGTCGTCCTGTTGATATGGTATTGAATCCATTGGGTGTGCCTTCACGTATGAACCTTGGTCAGATCTTCGAGTGTATCTTGGGTGCTGCAGGTAAAAAGTTGGGTGTAAAGTTTGCTACTCCTATCTTTGATGGTGCTAAATTGGATGATCTCTCTGAATGGACAGATAAGGCAGGCTTGCCACGTTTCTGCTCAACTTACCTTTATGATGGTGAGACTGGAGAGCAGTTTGACCAGCCAGCTACTGTTGGTATGACATACTTCTTGAAGTTAGGTCATATGGTTGAGGATAAGATGCACGCTCGTTCTATCGGTCCATACTCTTTGATTACACAACAGCCACTTGGTGGTAAAGCACAGTTTGGTGGTCAGCGATTCGGAGAGATGGAGGTCTGGGCTATCGAGGCATTCGGTGCAAGCCACGTTTTGCAGGAGATCCTGACTGTTAAGTCAGATGATGTTGTAGGACGTAGCAAGGCATACGAAGCAATCGTAAAGGGCGATCCAATGCCAACTCCTGGTATTCCTGAGTCACTTAACGTATTGCTCCATGAGCTTCGTGGCCTTGGTTTGAGCATCAAACTTGATTAATTTTGAGAACCCCTAATTTATATATAGAAACATGGCTTTCAAAAAAGATACAAAGGTAAAGAATAATTTTACGAAGATTACCATCGGTCTCGCTTCGCCAGAGGAGATCTTGGAAAATTCGTATGGTGAGGTTACTAAACCGGAAACCATTAATTATCGTACATATAAGCCGGAGCGTGATGGCTTGTTCTGTGAGCGTATTTTTGGTCCTACTAAGGACTATGAATGCGCCTGCGGCAAGTACAAGCGTATCCGTTATAAGGGAATCGTCTGCGACCGATGCGGTGTAGAGGTTACAGAGAAGAAAGTTCGTCGTGAACGCTCTGGTCACATTGAGCTTGTCGTACCTGTTGCTCATATTTGGTATTTCCGTTCTCTTCCAAATAAGATTGGTTACCTTTTGGGTATGCCGACCAAGAAACTTGATGCTGTCATTTACTACGAGAAGTATGTAGTTATCCAGCCTGGTATTCTTGAGGGAAAGACTGATGCTGATGGTCTTGAATTGAACGGTTCTCACAAACTTGATCTCTTGTCAGAAGATGAATATATGGCTCTTCTTGACCAGTATGATCCTAATGGTGACAATGAACTTTTGGACGATACGGACCCTAATAAGTTTATAGCAAAAATGGGTGCTGAAGCAATTTATCAGTTGCTCCAGAATGTAGACCTTGACTCTTTGTCATACGAACTCCGCGATCGCGCAAATAACGATTCAAGTCAGCAGCGTAAAACTGAGGCTCTGAAGCGTCTGCAAGTTGTAGAAGGTTTCCGTGCTAGTAAAGGTATTAACAAGCCAGAATGGATGATCATGAAGATTATTCCTGTTACTCCACCAGAGCTTCGTCCGTTGGTACCATTGGATGGTGGTCGTTTTGCAACATCAGACTTGAATGACCTCTATCGTCGTGTGATTATCCGTAACAACCGTTTGAAGAGATTGGTTGAAATCAAGGCTCCTGAGGTTATTCTCCGTAACGAGAAGCGTATGTTGCAGGAGGCTGTTGACAGCTTGTTCGACAACTCACGCAAGAGTTCTGCTGTAAAGAGTGAGAGCAATCGTCCTTTGAAGTCACTCTCTGACTCTTTAAAGGGTAAGCAGGGTCGTTTCCGTCAGAACTTGCTGGGTAAGCGTGTTGACTATTCTGCCCGTTCTGTAATCGTTGTAGGTCCAGAGTTGAAGATGGGTGAGTGTGGTCTTCCAAAACTGATGGCTGCAGAGCTTTACAAACCATTTATCATCCGTAAGTTGATAGAGCGTGGTATCGTAAAGACTGTAAAAAGTGCCAAGAAGATTGTTGATCGTCGCGAGCCAGTTATCTGGGATATTCTTGAGAATGTAATGAAGGGTCATCCGGTTATGTTGAACCGTGCCCCTACGCTTCACCGACTCGGTATCCAGGCATTCCAGCCTAAGATGATTGAGGGTAAGGCTATTCAGTTGCATCCATTGGCATGTACAGCGTTCAACGCCGACTTCGATGGTGACCAGATGGCTGTTCACCTTCCATTGAGCAATGAGGCTGTTTTGGAGGCTCAAATCCTGATGCTTCAGAGTCATAACATTCTCAACCCAGCTAATGGTGCGCCTATCACCGTTCCTTCTCAGGATATGGTGCTTGGTCTTTACTATATTACTAAGATTCGTCCAGGTGCAAAGGGTGAGGGCTTGACATTCTATGGTCCCGAAGAGGCATTGATTGCTCGTAACGAGGGCCGATGTGATCTTCATGCTTTGATTAAGGTTGTAGTTGACGACTTGGTTGATGGTACAATCCAGAAGCGAATGGTAGAAACTTCTGTTGGACGTGTCATCGTTAATGGTATCATTCCTGATGAAGTTGGCTTCTTCAATGATGTGATTTCCAAGAAAACCCTCCGTGGTTTGATTTCTAATGTTATCAAGGCTGTTGGTATGGCTAAGGCTTGTGAATTCCTCGATGGAATCAAGAACTTAGGTTATCGTATGGCTTATGTCGCAGGATTGTCATTCAACCTTGGTGATATTATTATTCCACCAGAGAAGGAAGCTATTGTTGAGCGCGGTCGCAAGGAGGTTGAGGAAATTACCAATAACTATAATATGGGTTTCATCACCAACAAGGAACGATACAACCAGGTTATTGATGCGTGGACTCACGTAAATACAGATTTGGGTAATATCTTGATGAAGGAGATGACCGAAGCTGACCAGGGATTCAACGCCGTATACATGATGCTTGATTCCGGAGCCCGTGGTTCTAAGGATCAGATTAAGCAGTTGTCTGGTATGCGTGGTTTGATGGCTAAACCTCAGAAGGCTGGTGCAGAGGGCGCGCAGATCATCGAGAACCCTATCCTTTCTAACTTTAAGGAGGGTATGTCTGTATTGGAGTACTTTATCGCTTCTCACGGTGCCCGTAAGGGTCTTGCTGATACCGCTATGAAGACTGCCGATGCCGGTTATTTGACTCGTCGTCTTGTAGACGTTTCTCACGATGTTATCATCACCGAAGAGGATTGTGGTACATTGCGTGGCTTGGTTTGTACAGCTTTAAAGAATGGTGATGAGATTATTTCATCTCTTTATGAGCGTATTCTGGGTCGTGTATCTGTACATGATGTTATTCATCCAACTACTGGTGAACTGATTGTCAGATCTGGTGAAGAAATCACCGAGGCTAAGGCAAAGGCTATTGATGAATCTCCTATCGAGAGTGTTGAAATTCGTTCTGTTCTCACATGTGAGAGCAAAAAGGGTGTCTGCATGAAGTGCTATGGCCGTAACTTGGCAACAGCCCGTATGGTACAGTTGGGTGAAGCCGTTGGTGTCATCGCTGCTCAAGCTATTGGTGAGCCAGGTACTCAGTTGACTCTCCGTACATTCCACGCCGGTGGTATTGCATCTAACGCTGCTGCCAATGCTAAGATTGCCGCGAAGAATAAGTCTCGTATCGAGTTTGACGAGTTGAGCACAGTACCATTCGTAGAGGAAGACGAGGAAGGCAACGATATCAAGTGCGAAAAGGTAGTAAGCCACTTGGCTGAAATCCGTTTCGTGGATCCTAATACAAACATCGTTCTTGCAACTTTGAATGTTCCTTACGGTTCTTCTTTGTATCACAAGGAGGGTGAAATCGTAGAGAAGGATACCGTTATCGCCCGTTGGGATCCATTCAATGCCGTTATCGTCAGCCAGTATGCCGGTACATTGAAGTTCAATGACGTTCAGAAGGATCAGACTTATCGTGCTGAGGTCGATGAGACTACAGGTTTGGAGGAGAAGATTATCACCGATTCCAAGAATAAGGCAATGGTTCCATCTTGTGATGTTATCGATGCTAATGGTGAAATCCTTGGTACATACAACTTCCCTGTAGGTGGTCACTTGGCTGTTGAGGATGGACAGACAATTAATACCGGTGAGGTTTTGGTTAAGATTCCTCGTGCTGTAGGTGGTGCAGGTGATATCACTGGTGGTCTCCCTCGTGTAACTGAGCTTCTTGAGGCTCGCAACCCTTCTAACCCTGCTGTTGTATCTGAAATCGATGGTGAGGTAACTATGGGTAAGGTAAAGCGTGGCAACCGTGAGATCATCGTAACATCTAAGACTGGCGATCAGAAGAAGTATCTTGTATCTCTTTCTAAGCAGATCTTGGTACAGGAACATGATGCTGTACGTGCTGGTACTCCTCTTTCTGATGGTAGTGTAACTCCTGGCGATATTCTCGCCATCATGGGTCCTACCGCTGTTCAGGAGTATATTGTTAACCAGATCCAGGACGTTTACCGTCTTCAGGGTGTGGCTATTAATGATAAGCATTTTGAGGTTGTGGTACGTCAGATGATGCGTAAGGTTCGTATTGACGATCCAGGTGATACTACCTTCTTGGAGCAAGAGTTGGTTGATAAACTTGACTTTGCCGAAGAGAATGATCGTATCTGGGGTAAGAAGGTTGTTACTGACGGTGGTGATAGTGAAAGTCTCAAACCAGGTCAGATCATAACGGCTCGTAGATTGCGTGATGAGAATTCTGCATTGAAGCGTCGCGACTTGAAACTTGTACAGGTTCGTGATGCCGTATCTGCAACTTCTACACAGATCCTCCAGGGTATTACTCGTGCTGCTCTTGGTACTAAGAGCTTTATGAGTGCTGCATCATTCCAGGAAACTACTAAGGTTTTGAATGAGGCTGCTATCCGTGGTAAGGTTGATTACCTTGAGGGTATGAAGGAGAATGTAATCTGTGGTCACTTGATTCCTGCAGGTACTGGTCTTCGTCAGTGGGATAAGCTCATCGTAGGCTCTAAAGAAGAATATGAGCGTATGCAGGCTAATAAGAAAAATGTGCTCGACTATGCTGATTCTCCAATAGGAGAATAATCGTAGAATAGAGTACTATATAATATATAAATAGGTATAATGAGGGTGCGTCATAATTTATGGCGCACCCTTTTATTATCTGTAACAGATGAAAAAAGGAAAAAATTAAGATTTCCCCCTTCTGTTGTCTTATGATGTTTTTTTGAAAAATATGTGGTAAATTATTCGTCTTTTTCAGAAATTATATGTAAATTTGCACTATCATTTAAAGTTTAATCCTCTTAACTTAATAAAATTATGGAAGAAAATAAGAATAATCAACAGCAGCAGAATCAGTTCCAGATGGGCATCAGCCCTGAAGTAGCAGAGGGTACATACTCAAACTTGGCACTGATTACTCATTCTAGTTCAGACTTCATTTTGGATTTTGCATGTGCACTTCCTGGCATGCCTGCACCTCAGATCAAGAGTCGCGTTATCATGGCACCTGAGCATGCTAAGCGATTGCTCCAGGCATTGCAGAGCAATATTTATAACTACGAGCAGTCCTTCTGTAAAATTAAGTTGTCTGATGAGCAAGAACGTACAATCGCTCCATTCGGCACCCCAAAGGGTGAGGCATAATGTACTACAACATACATACTAAGACTAAATTCTCTGCTAAATACCGCTTTTTTCTTTATAATATTCGTTTTTAATAGTTATATAAAGTTAAAACTAGCCTTCGTTTTTTAAAAGTCTCCTTAATATTTAGGTAGTTTGCCGAAAAAATCGTACCTTTGCACCCCGAAAAGGCTCTATAAAGTAGTGGCTTACATCGAAATAAGACAATAAATAAAAATAAATATATAAATTAAAAAGTAAAATTATGCCTACTATTTCACAGTTAGTAAGAAAAGGCAGACGAGTTCTTGTAGACAAGAGCAAGTCACCAGCTTTGGATTCTTGTCCTCAGCGTCGTGGTGTTTGTGTTCGTGTTTATACAACAACTCCTAAGAAGCCTAATTCAGCAATGCGTAAAGTTGCACGTGTACGTTTGACAAACTCAAAGGAAGTAAACTCTTATATTCCAGGAGAGGGTCACAACTTGCAGGAACACTCAATTGTTTTGGTTCGCGGTGGTCGTGTAAAGGACCTTCCTGGTGTACGTTATCACATTGTCCGTGGTACACTTGATACTGCAGGTGTTGCGAATCGTACACAGCGTCGTTCTAAGTACGGAGCTAAGCGCCCTAAGGCAAAGAAGTAATATAGCTTCTTTAATTTTAGACAAAACCGCAGACTCACGGTCGGAGAAGGTCGGGAGTTGGGGTTAAAATATTTAATAAAAGTTTTGCTGGAGAAGTAATCAGGTTGAGTAAATGCTCGGGTGCGAGCGTTGAAGAACATTATACAGCCCCATGCAGAATTTAAAAAGTTTTATTTAAAATGAGAAAAGCAAAACCAAAGAAGAGAGTGATCCTTCCAGATCCAGTCTTCAATGACCAGAAGGTCTCAAAGTTCGTAAATCATTTGATGTATGATGGAAAGAAGAATACATCTTATGAGATTTTCTACAATGCACTTGACATTGTAAAGGCTAAGATGTCTAACGAGGAAAAGCCTGCTCTTGAAATCTGGAAGCAGGCACTTGATAATATTACTCCTCAGGTAGAGGTTAAGAGCCGTCGTATCGGTGGTGCAACCTTCCAGGTTCCTACAGAGATTCGTCCTGATCGTAAGGAAAGTATTTCTATGAAGAATCTTATTCTTTTTGCACGTAAGCGCGGTGGTAAGACTATGGCTGATAAGCTTGCTGCAGAGATTATGGATGCTTTTAATAATCAGGGTGGTGCATTTAAGCGTAAGGAGGATATGCATCGTATGGCTGAGGCTAACCGTGCGTTCGCTCACTTTAGATTCTAATTTAATATATAATATAGTTAAAAGAAAATGGCAAATCGCGATTTACATTTGACTCGTAACATCGGTATCATGGCGCATATCGATGCTGGTAAGACAACAACTTCTGAGCGTATTTTGTTCTATACAGGTAAGACTCATAAGATTGGTGAGGTACACGATGGTGCTGCTACAATGGACTGGATGGCCCAGGAGCAGGAGCGTGGTATTACTATCACTTCTGCAGCTACAACTTGTAACTGGAACTATCTCGGTAAGTCTTATAAGATCAACTTGATCGATACTCCGGGACACGTTGACTTCACTGCTGAGGTTGAGCGTTCTCTCCGTGTACTTGATGGTGCTGTTGCTACATATTCTGCAGCTGATGGTGTTCAGCCACAGTCTGAGACAGTATGGCGTCAGGCTGATAAGTATAATGTACCTCGTATCGGTTATGTAAACAAGATGGACCGTTCTGGTGCTAACTTCTTCGAGACAGTTCAGCAGATGAAGGATATCTTGGGCGCTAATCCAATTGCTATTCAGATTCCTATTGGTGCAGAGGAGAACTTCAAGGGTGTAGTTGACCTCATTAAGATGAAGGCTATTCTTTGGCACGATGAGACTATGGGTGCTGAGTATGATATAGAGGAAATCCCTGCAGACTTGGCTGACGAGGCTGCTGAGTGGCGTGATAAGCTCCTTGAGGGTGCTGCAAACTTCGATGATGAGGTTATGGAACTTTATCTCGATGGTAAGGATATTCCAGAAGAAAAGATTCTTGCTGCTATCCGTAAGGGTTGCTGTGCTATGGAGTGCTGCCCAATGTTGCTCGGTTCTTCATACAAGAACAAGGGTGTTCAGCCATTGCTCGACTATGTATGTGCATTCTTGCCTTCACCAATGGATACTCCAAATATCATCGGTACTAACCCTGATACAGAGGAGGAAGAGGATCGTAAACCATCTGAGGATGAACCAACATCTGCTCTCGCATTTAAGATTGCTACTGACCCATTCATGGGCCGCTTGGTATTCTTCCGTGTTTACTCAGGTAAGGTCGTTGCTGGTTCTTATGTTTACAACCCACGTTCTGGCAAGCGCGAGCGTATCAGCCGTCTGTTCCAGATGAACTCTAAACAGGAAATCCCAATGGATTCTATCGATGCTGGTGATATCGGTGCAGGTGTAGGTTTCAAGGATATCCGTACAGGTGATACACTCTGTGATGAGGAACACCCAATCGTTTTGGAGTCTATGACATTCCCTGATACTGTGATTTCTATCGCAGTAGAGCCAAAGAGCCAGGCAGACATCGCTAAGATGGATAATGGTCTTGCTAAGTTGGCTGAGGAGGATCCAACCTTCACAGTTCGTACAGACGAGCAGAGCGGTCAGACAATTATTTCTGGTATGGGTGAGCTCCACTTGGATATCATCATCGACCGTTTGAAGCGTGAGTTCAAGGTTGAGTGTAATCAGGGTAAGCCTCAGGTTAACTACAAGGAGGCTATCACTAAGACTGCTCAGAGCCGTGAAACTTATAAGAAGCAGTCTGGTGGTCGCGGTAAGTTCGCTTGTATCGATGTAACCATCGGTCCTAAGGACGAGGATTACAAGGAAGGCGACTTGCAGTTCATCAACGAGGTTAAGGGTGGTAACGTTCCTAAGGAATTCATCCCATCTGTACAGAAGGGCTTTGCTGATTGCTTGTCAAATGGTGTACTCGGTGGTTTCCCAATGACAGGTTTGAAGGTGACTTTGACCGATGGTAGCTTCCACCCAGTTGACTCTGACCAGTTGTCATTCGAGTTGGTAGCACATCAGGCATTCAAGGTACTTTGCCCTAAGGCTGGTCCAGTTTTGATGGAGCCTATCATGAAGGTAGAGGTTGTTACTCCAGAAGAGAACATGGGTGACGTAATCGGTGACTTGAACAAGCGCCGTGGTCTCGTTCAGGGTATGGAGGAAGGCCGTAGCGGTGCTCGCATCGTAAAGGCAATGGTTCCATTGGCTGAGATGTTCGGTTATGTAACAGCTTTGCGTACTATCACTTCTGGTCGTGCAACAAGTTCTATGGAGTACGATCATCATGCACCTCTTTCTTCAACAATTGCTAAGGCTGTGTTGGAGGAGGTTAAGGGTCATGCTGATCTTCTTTAATAACAAAGAAATAACGGTAAGATGAGGCGCTGCTTAGCGAATGACTCTTAAGCAGCGTACCTCTTCTTCCATTAGACTAAATAATTTATATAATAATAACTTAATTTTAAAAATGAGTCAGAAAATCAGAATTAAGCTGAAGTCTTACGACCACCAGTTGGTTGACAAGTCAGCTGAGAAGATTGTGAAGGCTGTAAAGGCAACAGGCGCTATCGTTAGTGGTCCTATTCCATTGCCAACACACAAGCGTATTTTTACTGTAAACCGCAGTACTTTCGTTAACAAGAAGTCTCGCGAGCAGTTCCAGCTCTCAGATTTCAAGCGTCTCATTGACATCTACAGCTCAACAGCTAAGACAGTTGATGCCTTGATGAAGCTTGAATTGCCAAGTGGTGTAGAAGTAGAAATCAAAGTCTAATTTTTAAATTAAATTGAAATGCCAGGATTAATTGGAAAGAAAATCGGAATGACATCCGTTTTCAGTGCCGACGGTAAGAATATTCCGTGCACTGTTATCGAAGTAGGTCCTTGTGTTGTAACCCAGGTGAAAACTGTAGAAAAGGATGGTTACAAGGCTTATCAGTTAGGTTTCGAAGAGGCAAAGGAGAAGCGTACTTCTCAGCCTATGATGGGAATCTTCAAGAAGGCAGGCACAACACCTAAGAAGCACTTGGCCGAGTTCAAGTTTGATGAGGAGTACAACCTCGGTGACACAATTACAGTTGAAATCTTCAACGATTGCAAGTTCGTTGATGTAATTGGTACATCAAAGGGTAAAGGCTTCCAGGGCGTTGTTAAGCGTCACGGATTCGGTGGTGTAGGTCAGTCTACTCACGGTCAGGATGACCGCGCTCGTAAGCCGGGATCTATTGGTGCTTGTTCTTACCCTGCAAAGGTATTCAAGGGTATGCGCATGGGCGGCCAAATGGGAGGTGACAGAGTTACAACTCAGAACCTTCAGGTGTTAAAGGTAATTCCAGAGCAGAATCTTCTTATTGTTAAGGGTTCTTTCGCTGGATGCAAAGGTTCAACTGTTTTAATTGAGAAATAATGGAAGTTAGCGTATTAGATATCAAAGGTCAGGAGACCGGCCGCAAGGTAGCTCTTAATGATGCAGTCTTCGGCATTGAGCCTAACGATCACGTTCTCTACCTCGACGTAAAGCAGTATCTCGCTAACCAGCGTCAGGGTACAGCTAAGTCTAAGGAGAGAAGCGAGATGAGCGGTTCTACTCGTAAGCTTGGTCGTCAGAAGGGCGGCGGCGGTGCTCGCCGTGGTGATATTAACTCACCTGTACTCGTAGGTGGTGCTCGCGTATTTGGTCCTAAGCCACGTGATTACCGCTTCAAGCTCAACAAGAAAGTAAAGATTCTTGCTCGTAAGTCTGCTTTGTCTTATAAGGCACAGGAGAGCGCAATCGTGATGTTGGAAGATTTCACTTTTGAGGCTCCAAAGACTAAAGAATTCTTAAGTGTTCTTAAGAATCTTAAAATTGAGGGCAAAAAGGTACTCTTCGTTTTGCCAGAATCAAATAAAAACGTATATTTGTCTGCACGTAACTTACAGCGCGCTGAGGTTATCCTCGCATCTAACGTCAATTCGTACAAAGTTTTGAACGCTGATGTAGTAGTGATTACTGAAAAGTCGCTGGAGACTATCGACCAGATCTTAACAAAGTAAAAAGGAGATATTAGAATATGGCATTTATTATCAAACCATTGGTTACTGAGAAGATGACCAAGATTACAGACAAGCAGCCTAACCGCTATGGCTTCGTTGTTCGTCCTGAGGCTAATAAGCTCGAGATTAAGAAGGAAGTTGAGAGTCTGTATAATGTTACAGTAGTTGACGTGAACACTATTCGTTACGCTGGCAAGCGCTCTGCCCGTTATACAAAGGCAGGTCTTGTTAAGGGTCAGAAGAATGCGTTCAAGAAGGCAATCGTTACTCTTAAGGAGGGCGATACAATTGATTTTTACAGCAATATTTAAAATAAAAAATGGCAGTACGTAAATTAAAACCGGTTACTCCGGGTCAAAGACACAAGGTTATTGGCACGTTCGAGGATATTACTGCATCCGTGCCAGAGAAGTCTCTCGTTTACGGTAAACGTTCTACCGGCGGTCGAAACAACACCGGTAAGATGACCGTTCGCTACATTGGCGGTGGTCACAAGCAGAAGTATCGTTTAATCGACTTCAAACGTGAGAAAGATGGTGTTCCAGCAGTTGTTAAGACAATCGAGTACGATCCAAACCGTTCGGCTCGTATCGCATTGCTTTTCTACGCTGATGGTGAAAAACGTTACATTATTGCTCCTAACGGACTTCAGGTAGGCGCTACTTTGATGTCAGGTGCAGAGGCTGCTCCTGAGATTGGTAACTGTCTTCCTTTGGCAAACATCCCTGTAGGTACAGTGATCCACAACATCGAGTTGCGTCCTGGTCAGGGTGCTTTGTTGGTTCGTTCGGCTGGTAATTTTGCTCAGTTGACTTCTCGTGAGGGCAGTTATTGTGTAATTAAGCTCCCTTCTGGTGAAACACGCCAGATTTTGAGTGCTTGTAAGGCTACAGTTGGTAGTGTTGGTAACTCTGACCACGCACTTGAGCAGTCTGGTAAGGCTGGTCGCTCACGCTGGTTGGGTCGTCGTCCACACAACCGTGGTGTTGTTATGAACCCTGTTGATCACCCAATGGGTGGTGGTGAAGGTCGCCAGAGTGGTGGTCACCCACGTTCACGTAAGGGCTTGTACGCTAAGGGTCTTAAGACTCGCGCACCTAAGAAACTTTCTAACAAGTATATTATCGAAAGAGCTAACAAAAAATAAAGAGTAAATTATGAGTCGTTCACTTAAAAAAGGTCCATACATCAACGTTTCTCTCGAGAAGAAGATTCTCGCTATGAACGAGAGTGGCAAGAAGAATGTTGTTAAGACATGGGCTAGAGCTTCAATGATATCTCCTGATTTCGTAGGACATACTGTTGCAGTTCATAACGGTAACAAATTTATCCCTGTTTATGTTACAGAGAATATGGTTGGCCACAAGCTTGGAGAGTTTGCTCCAACACGTCGCTTTGGCGGTCACTCTGGTAACAGAAAGTAAGCTAAGGGTTAAACCATTTAAAATTTAAGTAAATAATGGGAGCAAGAAAACATATTGCGGCTGAGAAATTGAAAGAAGCCCGTAAAAACTTGTACTTCGCAAAGTTGGTAGGCGTTCCTTCTTCTCCACGTAAGATGCGCTATGTAGTAGACATGATTCGTGGTATGGAGGTTAACCGTGCACTCGGAGTACTTCGCTTCTCTAAGAAGCAGGCATCAGCTGATGTAGAGAAATTACTTCGTTCAGCTATCGCTAACTGGGAAGCTAAGAATAATCGCAAGGCTGAAGACGGTGAGCTTTATATCAGTAAGGTCTTCGTTGACGAAGGCGTTACAATGAAACGTATGAGACCTGCACCACAGGGTCGTGGTTATAGAATTCGTAAGCGTTCTAACCATGTAACTCTTTTTGTTGATGCAAAAACTAATGACGAAAAATAATTAAGTAGAATGGGACAGAAAGTTAATCCGATTAGTAACCGACTTGGTGTTATCCGTGGTTGGGATTCAAATTGGTTCGGTGGTAAGAACTTCGGTGATAACCTCGTTGAGGATCAGAAAATCCGTAAGTATCTTAACGAGCGTCTTGCTAAAGCAAGCATTTCTCGTATTATTATCGAACGTACATTGAAACTTGTTACCATTACTATTTGTACAGCCCGTCCAGGTATTGTCATTGGTAAAGGTGGTCAGGATGTAGATAAGTTGAAGGAAGAGTTGAAGAAGCTTTATAAGAAAGATATTCAGATCAACATCTTCGAGGTTAAAAAGCCTGAACTTGATGCTACTATCGTTGGTAAGAATATTGCGACTCAGATTGAGCACATGATTGCTTATCGTCGCGCTATCAAGATGGCAGTTGCTAACACCATGCGTGCTGGCGCTGAGGGTATCAAGGTACAGATTACAGGTCGTCTGAATGGTGCTGAAATGGCACGTAAAGAGATGTACAAAGAGGGTCGTACTCCTCTTCATACATTCCGCGCAGACATCGACTACTGCCAGTGCGAGGCACTTACAAAGGTAGGTTTGCTTGGTATTAAGGTTTGGATTTGCCGTGGTGAGGTTTATGGTAAGGCTGATCTTACTCCAAACTTCTCACAGGACAATAAGAGCAACAACCGTGGTAACGGTCGCTCTAACAACCGTGGTGGTAATCGTAAAAGAAACAATAACCGTTAAATTTTAGAAAGCTATCATGTTACAGCCAAAAAGAGTAAAATATAGAAGACCTCAAGATGGTCGTGGCAACAAAGGCAACGCTCACAGAGGTACACAATTGGCTTTCGGTTCTTTTGGTATCAAAACTCTTGAATCAAAGTGGATCGATAGTCGTCAGATTGAGGCAGCTCGTGTAGCATTGAACCGCTATATGAACCGTCAAGGTCAGGTCTGGATTAGAATTTTTCCTGATAAGCCAATCACTCGCAAGCCTGCTGATGTCCGTATGGGTAAAGGTAAGGGTGATCCTGCAGGATGGGTTGCACCTGTTACACCAGGTAGAATTCTCTTCGAAGTTGAAGGAGTTAGTTTCGATATTGCAAAAGAAGGTCTTCGCCTTTGCGCTCAGAAACTTCCTGTTAAGACTAAGTTTATTGTTAGACGTGATTACGATAAAAACGCTTAATTATGAAGATTGCAGAAATTAAAAATATCGAGACCAAAGAATTGGTTGAGAAGTTGGAGGCAGCTGTTGATGCTTTGAACAAGAAGAAGATCAATCATAATGTAACTCCACTTGAGAATCCATCAGAGATTAAGGTTGCTCGTCGTGATATTGCACGTATGAAAACTGAACTTCGTCAGAGAGAACTTAACAAATAATAATGGTCCAGATGGAAACAAGAAATTTAAGAAAAGTAAGACAGGGTGTTGTTATTAGCAACAAGATGGATAAAACCATTGTTATTGCGGCTAAGTTCAAGGAGATGCACCCTATTTATGGTAAATTTGTCCAGAAGACAAAGAAGTACCATGCACATGACGAGAATAATGAGGCTAACGTAGGTGATACAGTTATGATCATGGAGACTCGTCCTCTGTCTAAGACAAAGAGATGGAGATTAGTACAAATTGTTGAAAAAGCTAAGTAATTATGATACAGACTGAATCAAGACTTACAGTATGTGATAACAGCGGTGCTCGTGAGGCTCTTTGCATTCGAGTTCTCGGTGGTACAGGCCGTCGTTACGCTAGCGTTGGTGACGTTATTGTTGTTGCAGTCAAGAACGTTATCCCATCAAGTGATTTGAAGAAGGGTGCAGTATCAAAGGCTTTGATTGTTCGCACAAAGAAGGAAATTCGTCGTGCAGATGGTTCTTACATCCGTTTCGATGACAACGCTTGTGTATTGCTTAACAATGCAGGTGAGCTTCGTGGTAGCCGTATCTTCGGTCCTGTTGCTCGTGAGCTTCGTGCAGTAAATATGAAAGTCGTTTCTTTAGCACCTGAGGTTCTTTAATATTTAAAAAGTAAGAAGTAATGAGTAAGTTACATATTAAGAAAGACGATACCGTTATCGTTATTGCCGGTGCAGATAAGGGCAAAACTGGTAAGGTGCTTAAGGTCCTCGTTGAGGAGAACCGTGCTATCGTAGAAGGTGTGCACATGGTTTCTAAGAGCACTAAGCCATCTGCTAAGAATCCTCAGGGAGGTATTGTTAAGCAGGAGGCTCCTATTCATATCTCAAATTTGAGTTTGATTGATCCTAAGAGTGGCAAGGCTACTCGTGTTGCTATCAAGCATGAGGGTAAAAACGTTGTTCGCATCGCTAAAAAGTCAGGGGAGGAAATCAAGTAATGGATACAGCACAGTTAAAGAAAGTATATAAGGAGACAATCGCTCCTGCTCTTCAGAAGCAGTTCAACTACTCTTCAGCTATGGAGATTCCAGTATTGAAGAAGATTGTCATCAATCAGGGTCTTGGTGATGCTACTCAGGACAAGAAAATTGTTGATGTAGCAATCAATGAGATTACTGCTATCACCGGTCAGAAGGCTGTTGCTACATATTCTAAAAAGGATATTGCAAACTTCAAGCTTCGTAAGAAGATGCCTATCGGTGTTATGGTAACATTGCGTCGTGAGCGTATGTACGAGTTCTTGGAGAAGCTCGTTCGTGTTTCTCTTCCTCGTATTCGCGACTTCAAGGGTATTGAGAGCAAGTTTGATGGTCGTGGTAACTATACATTAGGTATCACAGAGCAGATTATCTTCCCTGAGATTAATATCGATGAGATTGATCGTATTCAGGGCATGAATATTACCTTCGTTACAACAGCTAAGACTGATGAAGAAGGTTTTGCTCTTTTGAAGGCCTTTGGTCTTCCATTCAAGAACGCAAATAAAGATTAAGAGATATGGCAAAAGAATCAATGAAAGCTCGCGAGGTTAAGCGTGCAAAGCTTGTAGCTCGTTACGCTGAAAAGCGCGAAGCACTGAAAAAGATTATTGCAACTTCTAATGATCCAGCCGAAGCATACGAGGCAGCTCGTAAGCTTCAGGCTATCCCTAAGAATGCAAACCCAATCCGTCTTCACAATCGTTGCAAGATTACTGGTCGTCCAAAGGGTTATATCCGTCAGTTCGGTATTTCTCGTATCCAGTTCCGTGAGATGGCTTCTGCTGGTTTGATTCCTGGTGTAAAGAAGGCTAGCTGGTAATCCTTTCAAAGGTAAGAATATTTTTTTATTTAATATTGTCGGGGTAGTCCCGATTAATTAAACATTTATATTTTATGACAGATCCAATAGCAGATTATCTGACAAGACTCAGAAATGCAATCATGGCTCATCACCGTGTTGTAGAAGTTCCTGCGTCTAACTTGAAGAAAGAGATCACTAAGATCCTCTTCGAGAAAGGTTACATCCTCAATTACAAGTTTGTAGAGGATGGTCCTCAGGGCTCAATTAAGGTTGCCTTGAAGTACAACCCAACTACAAAGCAAAACGCTATCAAGTGTTTGAAGCGCGTGTCAACTCCAGGTTTGCGTAAGTATACCGGTTACAAGGACATGCCAAGAGTTATTAACGGATTAGGTATTGCAATCTTATCTACATCCAAAGGTGTAATGACAGACAAAGAAGCTTCTGATCTTAAGATCGGTGGCGAGGTTCTTTGCTATATTTATTAATTGGAGGCTTTTATATGTCTAGAATAGGAAAATTGCCAATTAGTATCCCTGCAGGTGTTACTGTAAACTATGATGAGACTTCTCATGTTTGTACAGTAAAGGGCCCTAAGGGTGAACTTTCTCAGTGGATTGATCCATCTATCAAGTTTAATAATGCAGATGGTCATATTAGCTTTGAAATCGATGAAAATAGTCCTGTAAATATT
>NZ_CDRSSE010000085.1:0-24350 GCF_977051555.1 Segatella sp. | reverse complement strand
TGGCCTTGCGCTCGGCAAAAACATCACCAACGTGCTCACTATTCAAGTACTTCACATCCTTGATAACCTGAAAGCCATCAAACAGTGAATTCAAGAAATTGATGAGCAAATCCTTATTAGGCTTTGTGCCAAAGATACGCTTAAAACCGAAATCGGTAAGCAAGCTGATATATCGTTCTTCTATCCGTTTCATATCCATCTCCTTTTAAAACGTTTAACTGAATTATGGTGCAAAAATAAGCTATTTTCTCGAAAATACCAAAAAAAACAGCAAGAATCCTTCAAGTTATCAGTAAATTACTCAGAAATAACCATATCAAATGCTAGTGCGTACATACTGCCTCCTTTACTGGTTCAAATAAGTCTTTATATCCAAAGAAGATGTTCCCATCTGCGGTTTTTGCGGAGATGACAATTCCTACGAAAGGATTGTTCTCAACTTCAATCACTTCGCCCTGTGTCCAGTCTTTGGCATGTGTCAAGTCTGGAGATATTAATACTTTGTCGCCTGTTCTCATAATCACAAAAATATAAATGTTGTACTTATTGCTGCAAAGAAAATGCAAACGAGCGCAAAGAAAGCTTGCTTTCAATTTGCCGAGTGCAGCTTGTCTTCTGCAAAGATACGACTTTTCCTCGTAACTTCCAAGGTTTTAGGGAAAAAATACTTGAAAAGGGGGAGGAGAACGAAAAAAAATAGGCGGCTCCCGGAATTGAGAGCCGCCTATAATGTATTATTAAAATAAATGTTTATTCTGCAACAGCAATGATAGCATACTCGTTAGTAATATCGTTGAAGAAGATGCGATATTTACCAGCAGTTGCAATCTTGATATCTCCACTGTTTCTATCGTTGAACAATTTACCTGTAGAAGTGAACTTCTGATCTTTTGTGTAGCCCCAGTTTCCACCTTTATCCCAACCATGATTACCACGAATCTTTAAACCACCTACAGGGAGAGTTGTTTCAATAAACCAGTTGTGAGGAGTAACCTGTTTCATGTCAATGTCATCACCGTCATTCCATTTACCACCAACTCCGATAAGACTAACATTTTCGAATGCTTTAGGATTCTGATTCTCAAGCTTAGTCCATTTGTAAGTCATGGTAGAGAAATCTACCTTAAAGGTATAGAATGCACCTGGTTCTGGGCAAACGATAGAACCGCTTCCACCAATCTTGCCTTCTACAGAATTATCATCATTTTTAGCTGTACCATAAGCATTGGTCCAAACGCCAAAGTCGCTACCCAACCAAATCTTCAGGTTTGCATCGTCGTTCCACTGAGTAGTATAACTCTGAACCATAGCAGACTCTGCATACATGAGACAGGTCTTGTTTTCAAGTTTGTCAGACCATCCCTGTAATTTACCTACAAGATAGTATTCAGGTGCAATCTGTTTGATGGTATAAGTGTAGTCCATCATGTTGATAGTCATCTGATAGATACCAGCTTTTGCAATCTTACCAGCGTTAGCCTTTTTACCCTCTGAAGTAGTAGTGAGAAGTGTACCGCTCATTGCGTCGTCACCATCTTTTTCTACACCAACAACACCCTTAGGATTGTTTTCTACTGCCCAAATATTACCTGCATCTACATTACCCTGAGGAATAATCTTCCAGTATTGGTCGTCCTTAGTTGTTGTAAACATAAGGGTGAATACAGGATCCGCATAAACGTCTGCATCAGAGTGAGCAAATTTCAATTTGGTATCCAACCCCCATTCGGTCAAGTCACCTACGAGATAGTAAGCTGCATCGATGAATGGAGCCTCAGGAACAGCCTTTACCTGGAATGTTTCTGATGTAGCCATCTTTGCGGCTGTAGAACCATTGCTTAGCCATGCGTCAAGAGTAGCATCGATATCGCGCTCTGTTGGGCGCTTGCCATACTTACCAGTGATGTAATTTACCAAGTCAGCTTTTGCCATGTTACCATCAGCATCAATGTCGAATGACTGACCATCTAAATTAATCTTGAAACTAGACTTGTAAGAATCTTTGGTAGAAGTAGGAGCAACAATGCTCGCTACTTTTACCTTATCTCCTGTAACATCTTTCAAGTTGATAACATCAACAGGAGTTACGCTACCGTCTCCAAATGCTACAGCTTCCTCCTCAGGATTGGTCTGTGGGTTAGCCCAGTCTGTGTAGTCTTCGGTACAAGATACCATAGACATCAACAGGGTCATTCCCAATAATATTTTCTTAATCATAATTGTCTATACTTTAAGTGATTTACAATTTAACGATGCTGAAAGCACCTGTGATGTCGTTGAATGAGATGACATACTTGCCTTCTGCCAAGCCAATGTTCTTGCCACCAGCGTCACATTTACCGAACATGTTGATATCGCCGTCAGCCTTGCCATAACCCCAGCTTGTATCCCAAGATCCTGCAATCTTGAACTTGAACTGTGCAGTCTCGCCAGCAGGAACATCCATTACGTAGTACCAAGCATGGTTCTCAACGCCCTCTGTATTGTAAGGAAGCATTGGAGTATCTGCCCAATCGTTGAATGAGCCAGCAATCTGAATAGTACCATAGGTCTTATTAACTTCATCCTCGTACTTCACCATTGTAGCAGTATTGTTTGCTGTGTTGATGGTAACGGTATAGTAACCAGCTTCTGGAGCTACGATGTGACCACCATCGCTACCAGTATCACCACGATAGACGATTGTACCAGCTTTTCCACCATCGGCATTCATACTGTAATCCCAGTTGAAGCTTGCAGGCAGAATCTTGAATCCAGCGTCGGCACACTCAGCCTTGTCGTTGTAAGTACCAGTAAGGAAGTAGTTGGTGTATTCAATCTCACCTGTACCAGTCTTCTTATCGTAAGAGAAGTTAGGCTTCAAGAACATAGGAAGATTATCTGTACCAGTAATCTTATCACCAGCCCACTTGCCACCGAACATGTTACCTACAAGGTACCACATTATAGGAGTAGCATCCTTCAACTCAACATAATAAGGTTTTACCTTAAGTTGTACAGAGTTAGATGCGATAGGATTCAGACGGTTTGTGCCCTCAAGGATGAAAGCATTAACACGTACATACGCATCCTGCTCTGCAGGAACATTGTCTTCTGTCAATTTCAGAATCTTTACCAATGCCTTGTCGATTTCTTCAGCAGAGGCAGAAGTTTTACATTCCAGTGTTGTGTGGCTGAGAGCTGCGTAATCGGCAACTTTCTCGCCACTTTCATCTGCTGCAGCTTCATCTGTAGAAACCGTGAAAGAGTTGGTTGGAGATACCTGTACCTCGTATGTTACATTGATTGGGGCATTGTCGGCAGTGTACTTAGGCTGTGACCATGAAAGGCTAAGTCCTGTAGATTGCTCCAAGTCAATAGTAGCATTTACATATTCTGGAGTATTTAACTTAAACTCCGTAGGCTGAATCAGCGTTGGGTTTGAGTCGTTGTCATCCGAACATGATGCGAATAAGCTGATGATGCCGACAAGCATAGCACCAATTATATATTTATTCTTCATATTGCGTTTTCTTTTATAATTCTATTATACTTTAGTTTTGAACCTCGTTATATCCGTCAATCTGAGTCAGGTTCGGGTTAGAAAGAAGCTCTGAAGATGGGAGAGGATATACATTAAACTTCTTGTCGAAGGTTGTACCCTTCTCGTTACCACCCTTATATTCCCAATTGTATGTAGCCTGAGCACCACCAAACTGGTTGTAACGGATCAGGTCAGTACGACGGAAACCTTCGCAGTATAACTCACGGGCACGCTCATCAAGCACGTCTTCAAGAGAATATGATGAACGTACTTCTGCATGGGCACGTTTGCGAAGATCATCAATCCAACCCTTAGCCTTAGCAGAACCTGCACCATTAAGATGCATTTCAGCTTCTGCTGCATTGAGGTAAGCCTCTGCTACACGGAAAAGGAAGAAGTCTGTATCTACTTTTTCCGTATCATGTGTAGTTCCATGGTTGGAGTAAACGTTATTCCATTTTACAATGGTGAGTCCCTGTTTGAAGGCGTCATTCTTACCCAAGCCTAATTTATGGTCTACACCCCAGATCATGGCACGGTCATCAATACCCATAGCGCGAATCTGTTCAGCAGTCTTACCCTCGAAATCCGAAGGGTTGTTGACAAATTTGGTTAAGAAAGAAGGACGAACACGCATACCTGACCAGTTGGTAGCAGATGTACCTAATGTTTCACCTGTAACAGTTCTTGAATTGGCGTCTATACTTGCAGCAACGAAGAAGAGTGAACCTCCGTAGCCCTGGGTCTTGTCGCCATCCTGCATTAATGGCAGAAGAGCCTCGCAGCTTGCACCATTCGAACCATTGTCGCCCATGAAGAGCAAGTCGTATGGTTTGTAGCCGTTGGCCTTAGCCTCAGCAGACATCTTGCTGTCATCGAAGAGCTTATAGTCTGAATTAATTACTTTCTCTGCGTATTCAAGCGCCTTGTCCCAATGAGGATTGTTCTGACCATCATTGTTGAGGTATGTACCGGCATTGAGGTACAGACGGCTTAAGAGCAACCAGCATGTTCCCTTGTCTACGCGACCATAGTCAGCATCAGTATCTTTCTCAGGCTTAGCATCCAGTAAGTCTGGCTCAGCTGCGAGCAATTCGTCTTTTACCCAGTTGAACAAGAACTCACGACCCATCTGAAGAAGCTCTGCACGAGTGTAATTCTTACTTGCATCATACTTTTCATTGTAAGTGTGAGCCTGACGTGGAGTCTCTGCCGAAATCTTATCTGTGAATGAAGGGTCGCCCCAGAAGTCAAGCATCAATAAATAGTGGTAAGCACGGATGACACGTACTTCTGCATACTTGGTCTTATCTTCTTTTGCAGCCTCGAGTCCTAAGAAATGATTCTCGTATGAGATATTAGACATCATACGATAGTACAAATACTTCAGAGTTTCATTATCTGCTTTGAACTGGTTGTAGCTGATCTCGGTGAGACCACCATCTGACCACCAACAGATTGATTCGTCAGTAGGTAACTCGTTGAAGTTGTATATGTTACGTATCAAAGTGGATTTGCCGGCGTCTTGAATGTTGAAATCGGCATTACCATCATTACCTTCCATAATAAGTCCAGCATAGCACTTGCTATACAAGCCTGTTATGTTTGGATTTGCGTCACCATTTGGATCAATGTTTCCTTTGTCCAAATCATCCATACAAGAGCACAAACTTGCTGAAAACAAAAGAGCTGCAGCAGGGACGATTGTTTTGAATTTATTGAGTTTCATATTGAAATCTATTTTAAATTGTTAGAAGTTGAGGTTCAAACCGAGCAGGAATGTGCGGCAGCGTGGATATACGTTGTCGTCCTTGCCTGATGTCTGTTCTGGCTCGAGACCTTTGTACTTTGTGATGGTAAACACGTTAGAGCATGAGGCGTAGATACGACCTGAGATTCCCTTGTAGTTACCCATCTTAAATACATTATCAAAATTGTAGCCCAAAGTGATATTGTCACACTTCAAGAAACTTGCATTCTGTACAAAGTAATCGGTACGAGGATAGTTGTAGGAAGTCCAACCTAAGGCAGCTATTTCCTTTGTACAATTCTCATAATATCCCTTTGGATTACAGAGAACAGAAGTGTTCGCCTTGCTTTCTGCGTATCCGTTGTAGAGATAGTTTCCAAAACTTGCACGGAAGTTACTTCCAAGATCCCAGTTCTTGTATGAAACCTTGAAGCTGAAACCGCCTGTCCAAGGAGCTACGATATTCTTGTAGAAGTATCTATCGTTCTCGTCAATAGAACCATCACCATTACGGTCTACGTAGCAACCCATGATAGGGCGTCCGGTCTCATCGTATACCTGCTGGTAAACCAAGAAAGAGTTGGCTGGCTTTCCTACCTTATGATAGGTGATTGGCTGAGCTTGACCTACCGTCATTCCTGCTTCAATCATATCGCGGCCGCCTGCAAGCTCTGTAATCTCGTTCTTGTTGTAGGCTGCGTTCACGCTCAATTCTACAAACCAGTCCTTGGTCTGGATAGGACGACCTGTTACAGCAACTTCAAAACCCTTATTCTCCAGGGTACCTGCATTCTTCAAAAGTTTATTGTCGAAGTTCTGACCTGCTGGGATGGTTGTTTCACTCAGAAGGTCAGTAGTCTTGCGGTAATATGCATCAAAGTTGAGGACCAATCTCTGGTCGAACATACCGTAATCGAGACCGACGTTCCAAGTTGTGGTTGTCTCCCAAGTCAGGTCATCATTGTATGCCAATGGACGATAGAGCAGACCTGTGTTGTCGCCGCCACCGATAGGATAGAGGTGGTGATTACTTGTACTCTTCTTATATGTTGCGGTATAATACTCTTTACCAGTATCCTGCTGACCAGTCTTACCCCAACCCAAACGAAGTTTCAAGTCGCTGATTGCGTTAACATCTTTCAAGAAACTTTCTTCTTTAACACGCCATGCGAAGGCTGCAGCAGGGAAGAATCCCCAACGGTGTCCGTCTGCAAATCGGCTAGAACCATCATAACGTGCGGTAAATGTAAGAAGGTAACGATCCAACAAAGAATAGTTGGCACGACCATACCAGCTCACGAGATAGGTCTGACCTCTCCATCTGCTGGTATCGTAAGCCTTTTCTGTACCAGCAAGAGCTTCACCCTTGTCATTCTTTCCTTCGTAGGTAGATGGATACATGGTTCTGCTCCATTGGTCTCCCCAATATTTCATGTGGCTATACTCGTAACCAGCTGTGATATCGAAGTGGTTAGCCTTGTTGAAGTCCTTGGTATATTGAGCATAGGCTGTTGCAACAACGTTATACTTCTTTTCTGTATTTTCACTTTCTCCACCATAGTAGTATGCGTAGGTAGACTGTGGATTCTTGTGATCATACTCACCACCGGTGGTATATTCACCTGCTAAGTTGACATGCAGATGAAGGTCTTCGAAACCGTGAATCTTATAGTCTGCCTCAATGTTACCCAAGAGAACGTGTGCACTCTTGTTAAAGCCGTAGTTCTCTACCTTTTCAACAGGGTTGGCTGGAGCATCTGAATTACGGTCGTATGGGAAGGTTGGGTCGTATGATTTACTCTCTTGTGCCCACTGCCAATAGCCACCCCAGTTCTTGAATTTCTCGTCACTGCTCTTAACAGGACGGGTAGGGTCCATTGTGATAGCTGCACCAACGGCATCCTGTCCACCAGGAACTGTCTTTGAGTAAGAATACTTACCATTGACATTCAGGTTGAGGTGCTTGTTGAGCAGAGAAGGACTGAGATTGAAACCAGCTGTAACACGCTTGTAGTCAGAACCCTTCAAGATACCTTCCTGGCCTGTGTAACCAACGCTGACACGATAAGGCATTGACCATGATTTGTTGTTGATGCCACCTGACAAGCTGACATTATGCTCATGGCTGACAGCTGCGCGGTAAATCTCATCCTGCCAGTCGGTATCGTATGTGCCGGCAGCATAGTTAGGAGTACCGTCTGCATTGTATTCCTTCCAGCCTAAGCCTTGGTATGCAGAAGAATCTTCGCCATAATAATTCTTGATGAAGTCTGTATACTCTGAAGCGTTCATCACATCCAACTTCTTACCGATAGTACTTACAGAGACAGTACCATTGTAAGAAACCTGTGGTTTCTGACCGCTGCGACCCTTCTTGGTGGTAATGATGATAACACCATTAGAACCACGGGAACCATAGATGGCTGTAGCCGAAGCATCCTTCAATACGGTGAAACTCTCGATATCGTTAGGATTGACAAGAGAAAGAGGGTTGTTGACACCCTTTGTATCATTGTTATCCATAGGCATACCATCGATAACAATCAATGGGTTGTTGCTCGCAGTAAGAGAAGCACCACCACGAATACGGATCTGTGCGCCTTCACCAGGAGCACCCGTTGCTGAGTTAACGTTTACACCGGCAATCTTACCCTGGATCATATCCTGTGCAGATGTAATGATACCATGGTTCTTCTCATCTGGTTTGAGTGCAGTAACAGAACCGGTCAAGTCGTTCTTCTTAGCCACACCATAACCGATGACAACGATTTCGTTCAAAGACTTAGAGTCATCTTCCAAGGTAATGTTCATGTTACTAGATGCCTTCACAGTCTGTGGTGTCATACCCAGATAGGTGAATGTAATCTTGGCACCTGGCGCTGCGTCTACTGAGAAGTTACCATCCATGTCGGTAATGCCCACTGCCTTACCGTTCACTGTAATGGTAGCACCCATGATAGGTTCACCAGAAGCATCCTTCACATGTCCCTTAACTGCATTTGTCTGCGCAAAGGAACTTACCGTCAGAAGCAGACCGCTTGCTAGGGTCAACGCTCTGAGAGGCAATTTAATTTTTACCTGCTTCATCATTTGCTTGATTTTTAAGTTAATGTATAATATTTAAATTATTTATTCATTCTTCTTGGCTTAAGTTGTCGTCGTTCCTACTCGGAATTGCCGTTCTGGCTCTTGCCGGGGTCTTTCTGGCATCCTTCTTATATTATATAAGGTAGGAATGGGGCTTATCGCCCACAAACTTGTCGTTTCTGTGTGCAAAATTAAGTTCTTTTCTCTTATGTTGTACTATTTTTATGTTAATTCCGTTATTTATTTTGCGCAAACGTTTGCACAGAATTTACTTGATTTATGTCAATGATTTCGGACCAATATTGAGGATATTTCGTAATTTTGCAGCACAACTAATAGCAATGGGCGATAAAGAAACAATAACAATGAAAGATATTGCTCGCAACCTGGGCGTAAGTGTTGCCACGGTGAGCCGAGCGTTGAAGGACAGTTCTCGTATCAGTACTGCCCAGAAGGAGCGTATTCAGAAATACGCGCGTGAAAATAACTTCTTTCCTAACTTCCTGGGTGAGGCTTTAAGACATAATAAGGTGAGACCGATGAAGGTGATTGGAGTTATCGTGCCTCAGGTGGTACACTATTACTTCATGTCGGTGCTTTCGGGTATCGAGGAAGAGGCGAGAGCCAGAGGTTATCGTGTGATGGTGGCGCAGAGTAACGAACGTTACGATAAGGAAGTTGCCATCTGTGATGACTTCTATCAGAACAAGGTTTGTGGCATCATCGTTTCGCAGGCGAAGGATACCAAGCAGTATGATCATTTCGAAAAACTGCTGCAGAATGGGGTGCCGCTTATCTTCTATGATAGAATATGTACGGGCGTAAACTGTTCGCGAGTGGTGGTAGATGATTATATGGGTGCCTTTACCGCCGTTACCCACATGATTGATACGGGCTGCAAGAAGATTGCCTTCTACGGTTCGCCGATGAATCTGGAAATCTCCAAGAACCGATATAACGGTTATCATGATGCACTGGTAAAACATGGATTGACGGAGAACCCTGACTGGGTGAAGATCTGCGATGACCGTGCCAATGCCGAGGCAATAACGCCGGATATCCTGAGAGAGGAAGATCATCCGGATGCTTTCTTTGCTATCAATGATGATACGGCCATCGGCATTCTCTATACCGCCAAGCGCATGGGATTCAAGGTGCCTGAAGAAATCAGCGTCTGCGGTTTTACCAATGGTGACCGTGCCAAGGCGAGCGACCCGATGCTTACCACGGTTGAGCAGCGAGGTGTAGCCGTAGGCGAGGAAGCCGCCAATATCCTGATAGGACAGGTGGAAGGCTCCATTCCTAGAGATGAGGTGGAGAAGCGAGTGGTGAGAACACGACTCGTGGTGAGAGGAACGACAAGATAAAATAAAAACATAACAATATGAAACAAAAACCTGATTTAAGTTTCTGGAAGCTCTGGAACTTGAGCTTCGGATTTTTCGGGGTACAGATTGCCTACGCCCTACAGAGCGCCAACATCTCCCGAATCTTTGCAACGTTGGGTGCTGACCCACACAACTTGAGTTATTTCTGGATTCTCCCTCCTCTGATGGGAATCCTGGTACAGCCTATCGTGGGCACGTTGAGCGATAAGACGTGGTGCCGCTTCGGCCGCCGCATCCCTTATCTCTTTGTGGGTGCAACGATTGCCGTCCTGGTAATGTGTCTGCTGCCTAATGCCGGTTCGCTCGGACTGACCGTAAGCGGCGCGATGCTCTTCGGACTGATAGCGCTGATGTTCCTCGATACGAGCATCAACATGGCGATGCAGCCTTTCAAGATGTTGGTAGGCGATATGGTAAATGAAAAACAGAAGGCGAAGGCTTACTCTATCCAGAGTTTCCTCTGCAATGCCGGTTCTGTAGCCGGATACATCTTCCCATTCCTCTTTACCTTCCTGGGCATCAAGAATTATGCCGAGAAGGGAGTGGTTCCAGATTCTGTTATCTGGTCGTTCTATATCGGTGCGGCTATCCTGATTCTCTGTGTCATCTACACCACGATGAAGGTGAAGGAGTGGAATCCACAGCAGTATGCGGACTATAATGAAGCGAAGAGTGAAGAGGGGAGAGTGAAGAATTCTAATGCTGAGGCTTCTGAAGACAAGGCCGGTTGGATTACTTTGCTCCGCAAGGCACCATCTACCTTCTGGAAGGTGGGACTGGTTCAGTTCTTCTGCTGGGCTGGTTTCCTTTATCTCTGGAATTATTCTACGGGAGCCATCGCTGAAACCGTATGGAATACTACCGACCCTGCTTCTGAAGCATTCCAGGAGGCAGGCAACTGGGTGGGCATTCTCTTTGCCGTACAGGCGGTAGGTAGTGTTATCTGGGCCGTGGTTCTCCCTCAGTTTAAGAATACGAAGGTGGCATACGCTGTCAGTCTGATTGTCGGTGGTGTGGGCTTTGCCCTGATACCATTCCTGCACGACCAGTATCTGCAGTTTATTCCGTTCCTGATGATTGGTGCCGGTTGGGCTGCCATGTTGGCTATGCCTTTCACCTTTGTTACCAATGCTTTACAGGGATATGGTCACATGGGTGCTTACCTCGGTCTGTTTAACGGAACCATCTGTATTCCTCAGATTGTGGCAGCCATCTGCGGTGGAACAGTTCTGAGTCTGGTGGGTTCTCATCAGAGTGATATGATGATTGTGGCAGGTATTCTGTTGATTGCAGGTGCGCTGTCTGTGAGCATCATCAAGGATAAGAAGTAAGTGTAAGTGATTGAGTAGCGGTTAGTTTACCATAGCCACAGGGTAAGAAAAATGCAAACGTTTGCATGGCTTGTAATGAAAAATAATGCAAACTTTTGAAACGAGTTACGTACTTTTTTCTTACCTTTGTGGCATCAAATATAAATTATAACATTTTCAAGAGCCTATATGAGTCTTATGACAGTACAATTTAATATTGAGTATAAGGTGATGTTCGGCGAACAGATCGTCGTAAACATTCAGACTGGAGAGGGAGTTCAGAAACTTCCCCTCCAGACAATTGATGGGGAAAAATGGGCATGCGAATGGACTGTTGAAGCGCCTGAAAAATCGTATACCTATTATTATAGTGTAGAACGTGACGGAAAGGCAGTCAAGACCGAATGGCTTATGATCAAGCATCAGCTCGATGTAAATGCCAAGAAGGCAGCAGTTTATACCCTTTACGACCACTGGAAGGTTATGCCGGAGGATGCTTACCTCTACAGCAGCGCCTTTACCGATTGCATCAATCATCAGGCTCCACAGGAGCTGAAGTCGGAATCGGGCAGCAAGATTGTGCGCCTGATAGTCCGTGCTCCTCAGCTTCGCGATGGTGAGCGCTTGGGTGTATTGGGTGCTGATAAAGCATTGGGTGCCTGGGATGTAAAGAAGATTCTGCCGATGACACAGCATACCTATAATGAATGGGTTGCTGATATTGATGCGGCTCATCTCGAGGGCAGTCATCTGGAGTTTAAGTTCGTTGCTTTCAGAAATGCGAAGAACGATCTTCTCTGGGAAACCAGCATGAACAGAACCGTAGACTTGCCGGAGATGAAGGCAGGCGAGTTGGTATCTTACGAACTCGACCAGGCTTTCTTCGCTCTGTATAATCAGAAACTTGCCGGAACCCTGGTTCCTGTGTTCTCATTGCGTACCCGCAAGGGTGCCGGTATCGGTGACTTCGGCGATCTGAAGACCATGATTGATTTCGTGGCATCTACCGGTCAGAAGGTGCTCCAGCTCCTTCCTGTCAATGATACCACCATCACTCATACATGGACCGACAGTTATCCATACAGCTGCATCAGCGTCTTCGCCATTCATCCGCAGTATGCCGACCTCAACGCTCTTCCAGAGTTGAAGGATGCCAAGGCACGTGCTGAGGCTGAGAAGACACGTGCTGAGTTGAATGCACTGGATAAGATAGATTACGAAAAGGTAAATGATTTCAAGATAAATTACTTGCGCCAAATCTTCAATCAGGAAGGTGAAAAGATGATGAAGACGGCCGAATACAAGGCTTTCTTCCAGGATACCGAACAGTGGTTGGTTCCTTACGCACAGTATTCATACCTGCGTGATAAGAATGGTACGGCTGATTTCAACCAGTGGCCAGACCATCAGGTATGGGATGAGGCTGAGCGCAAGGTGCTTACCGACCCTAAGACTGCGGCTTACAAGAACGTGGCTTTCTTCTATTTCGTACAGTTCGTACTGGACCGTCAGATGCAGGAAGCTCACGAGCATGCCAAGGCTAAGGGTGTTATATTGAAGGGTGATATTCCAATCGGCGTAAACCGCAACAGTTGCGATGTCTGGATGGAGCCTAAATACTTCAACCTCAACGGTCAGGCAGGTGCTCCACCAGATGACTTCTCTGCGAACGGTCAGAACTGGGGATTCCCTACCTATAACTGGTTTGAAATGCTGAAGGACGGTTGCCAGTGGTGGAACCGCCGTTTCCAGAATATGGCTAGATATTTTGATGCCTACCGCATCGACCACGTATTGGGCTTCTTCCGTATCTGGGAGATTCCGGTAAGCAGCGTGCATGGTCTGTTAGGACAGTTTGCTCCTGCGCTCGCCATGACCCGTGATGAAATAGAGAGCTATGGTCTGCACTTCCAGGAAGACCGATTCACCCGTCCGTTCATTACCGACTGGGTATTAGACCGCATGTTCCATGAGCGTGCCGGCGAGGTGAAGGAGAAGTATCTCAATCGTCTGGACGAGGAACGTTATCAGATGAAGCCTGAGGTAGATACCCAGCGCAAGGTAGAAGCTCTCTTTGCTGATGTAACAGAAGAGAAGGAACTCTGGCTGCGTGATGGTCTGTATGCCCTCATCAGCGACGTTCTCTTCGTTCGCGATCATACCAACCCGGGTGTCTTCCATCCACGTATCTCAGCCCAGCTCGACTTTATCTACGAGTCGCTCTATGATAATGATAAGGCTGCGTTCAACCGCCTGTACAACGACTACTTCTATCGCCGCAATAACCAGTTCTGGTATCAGGAAGCGATGAAGAAGTTGCCTAAGCTGGTTCAGGCTACCCGCATGCTGGTTTGTGCCGAAGACCTTGGTATGGTGCCAGACTGTGTGCCTTGGGTGATGGACGAATTGAAGATTTTGAGTCTGGAGCTCCAGAGCATGCCAAAGGATCCATCGGTTAAGTTCGGTCATCTGAGCCGTAACCCATACCGTTCGGTATGTACCATTTCGAGCCACGATATGCCTACTCTGCGCATGTGGTGGGATGAGAACATCCAGCGTACCCAGGAGTATTACAATACGATGCTCTACCGTCAGGGACCGGCACCTCATCCGCTCCCAGGCTGGTTGGCTAGCGACATCATCAGCCGCCATCTCACCTCTCCATCCATGCTCTGCATATTGAGCATCCAGGACTGGTTGGCTACCGATGAGACACTCCGTCTGCCAGATGCCGATGCCGAGCGTATCAATATCCCGGCTAATCCTAAGCATTACTGGCGTTACCGCATGCACCTCAACATAGAGGATCTGGCAGCAGACAAGCGCTTCATGAAGAATATCACAGAGATGATTTCACAGTCAGGAAGAGTCTAACTAACATGATTATAAATATAGTGCAAACGTTTGCACACTCATTTGCAGAAAAATACCCTCCCAAAACGTGGAGGGTATTTTTGTTTTTTGTATCTTTGCACTGTCTTAAGAATAAACAGATAATGATTGACTGAACTTTCGCATATGGGGAAGTTAAGGGAAGTTAGAGAAGTTAGAGGGAAGTTAAGGGACAAATGTCCTACGTTTTACGACAAAAGACTATTGTCTCTTAACTTCCCGAACGACCGTAGGGAGTGATAACTTCTTTAACTTCAATTAATTCCCTCACTTGCGAAACTTGAATGATTGAGATAAACTAACGAAGATTTTAAAAAACAAGAATAAACAATAACTGAACAGTATGAAGAAACTGAATGTTTTAGTGATGGGACTCTTGCTTCCTATGTTGGCAGCAGCCCAGACTGTAAAGTCGCCTAACGGCAACGTCTCGGTAACATTCTCTTTGACCGAAAAGGGACAGCCTACCTATGAGATGAGCTATAAGGGAAAGACTGTATGTAAGCCATCTCATCTCGGATTGGAGCTGGCGAAGGATAAGCATGCCTCTAAGGGTATGGAGGAAACAAATCTGATGGATGGTTTTACAGAGACTGGCAGCAAGACATCGACTTTCGATGAAACCTGGAAACCAGTATGGGGCGAGACATCCACTATCCGCAATAACTATAATGAGTTGGAGGTAAACCTGAACCAGGCTGCTTCTAAACGTAACATCACCATCCGTTTCCGTGTTTATGATTACGGTATGGGTTTGCGCTATGAGTTCCCTCAGCAGGAAAGTCTGAATTATTTCGTCATCCAGGAGGAGCATACCCAGTTTGCCATGGCAGGCGATCATACTGCTTACTGGATTCCTGGCGATTACGACACCCAGGAGTATGACTACAACATTACTCCGTTGACAGGTATCCGCCCAATTATTGCGAAAAACCGTGAAGCTTACAAGAGCAATTCATCTACCACCGTCTTCTCTGATACCGGTGTCCAGACCTCTCTCCAGATGAAGACCAAGGACGGACTCTATATCAACATCCACGAGGCTGCTTGTCTGGATTATCCAACCATGCACCTCAATCTGGATGAGAAGACATTGACCTTCGAGTCTTGGCTTACTCCTGATGCCGTGGGCAGAAAGGGATTCATCCAGACTCCATTCAATACTCCTTGGCGTACCGTTATGGTAAGCGACGATGCCCGTGATATGCTTTCATGCAAGTTGACATTGAACCTCAACGAGCCTTGCAAGATTGAGGATACTTCATGGATTCATCCTACCAAGTACTGCGGTGTATGGTGGAACATGATTGTGGGCACCAAGACCTGGAGCTACACCAACGACCTGCCATCTGTGCGTCTTGGCGTAACCGACTACAGTAAGTGCAAGCCTAACGGAACTCATGGTGCAACCAACGAGGAAGTGAAGCGCTACATCGACTTTGCGGCAAAGAACGGTTTGCAGGAGGTGCTGGTAGAAGGCTGGAACGAAGGTTGGGAAGATTGGTTCGGTCATCAGAAGCTCGATGTCTTCGACTTCGTAACTCCATATCCTGATTTCGATATCAAGATGCTCAACGACTACGCTCACTCTAAGGGTGTGAAGCTGATGATGCATCACGAAACATCTTCTGCAGCTCTCAACTACGAGCGCCATCTGGAGGAGGCCTTCAACCTGATGAACAAATATGGCTATGATGCCGTGAAGACCGGTTATGTAGGCGATATCATCCCAAGAGGCGAGTATCACTACAGCCAGTTGATGAACAATCACTACCAGCGTGTCATCGAGACAGCTGCCAAGCATCATATCATGGTAAATGCCCACGAGGCAACCCGTCCTACAGGTATCTGTCGCACCTGGCCTAACCTGGTAGGTAACGAGAGTGCACGTGGTACTGAGTATGAAGCATTCGGTGGCAGCAAGACTTATCACACCGTAATGTTGCCATTCACCCGTCTGCAGGGTGGTCCGATGGATTATACTCCAGGTATCTTCGAGACCAAGCTTTCAGAGTGGAGCAACAATCCAAGTTATGTTCATACTACCCTCTGCGGTCAGCTTTCGCTCTATCTTGTGATGTACAGTCCTTTGCAGATGGCAGCCGACTTACCAGAGCATTATGAGAAGTATGATGATGCCTTCCAGTTTATCCGCGACGTAGCTTGCGACTGGGATGATTCCAAGTATCTGGAGGCAGAGCCAGCCAAGTATATCACCGTAGCCCGTAAGGCAAAGGGAACCGACAACTGGTTTGTAGGTGGTAAAACTGATGCAGCCCGCACAGCCGTAGTGAAGCTCGACTTCCTGGATAAGGGTAAGAAGTATACTTGCGCTATCTATCAGGACGGCAAGACTGCCGACTACGAGAAGAACCCTAAATCTTATCAGATCATCCACAAGACTGTGAAGAAGGGTGATGTTTTGAAGATTAATGAAGCACGTGGTGGTGGTTTCGCTATCTCGTTGCTCGCTAAATAAGCCTATAATTTCCGTATTTCCGTCCAACTGTCCAGTTGGTCGGAAATACGCTAAAAATGAGCGTAGATAATCTGTCACGGTTTTCTTCGCTCAGTTCGCTTTAATATCCTGTATAACAATAACTTAACAATATGAGTATCCAAAAACTAATAATTGCAGCATTGACAGCAACCGTTTTACCAACTTCATTGAATGCCCAGCAGACATTCAATGAGATGATGTATTCCAAGGAGAAAACCATGTTTATTCTCAATGCTCCAACAGCCAAAAAGTCTTCTGTAACCCTCCGACTTTATAAGAACGGACAGGGTGAAAAAGCTTATAAGACGCTGAAGATGAAGAAGTTGGGTGATGAGCGTTGGGAGGCAACCGTAAAGGGCGACCTCAAGGGAAAGTTCTATACCTTTGATATTGGCAAGGGTGAAACACCGGGCACATTTGCCAAAGCGGTAGGTGTGAACGGAAATCGTGGTGCTATCGTAGATTTGTACGATACCGATCCAACTGGATGGGATAAGGACGTGCGTCCTGCCCTGAAATCACCAGCCGATCTCGTTGTCTACGAGCTCCACGTGCGTGATTTCTCCATTTCTCCTACATCCGGCTTGAAATATAAGGGCAAGTATCTCGCCCTCACCGAGCCAAAGGCCATCGAATATCTCAAGAATCTCGGCATCAACGCCATCCACTTCCAGCCTGTATTCGATTTCGCTTCTATAGATGAGACCCGACTCGACAAACCACAGTTCAACTGGGGTTATGACCCGAAGAACTATAATGTGCCGGAAGGCAGTTACGCTACCGATCCTTATTCTCCAGCTACCCGCATCAAGGAGTTCAAGGAGATGGTAATGGCGCTGCACAAGGCAGGCATCCGTGTTATCTTCGATGCCGTATATAACCATACTTTTGATATCAACGGCAGCAATTTCCAGCGTACCTATCCAGATTATTATTACCGCAAGACCAAGGACGGAAAGTATTCTGACGGTTCAGGCTGTGGTAACGAGACTGCTTCAGAGAAGCCTCTCATGCGCCAGTTTATGCTGGAGAGCGTGAAGTATTGGATAGACGAATATCATATCGACGGTTTCCGTTTCGACCTGATGGGCGTTCATGATATCGAAACCATGCAGGCTATCCGTGAGATGGTGAACCGCATCGATCCTAGCATCTATATTTATGGTGAGGGATGGAGTGCAGGCAATTGTGCTTATCCTACCGAGAAACTGGCGGTGAAGGCGAATATCCAGCAGCTCAAGGGTATCGGTGCTTTCAGCGATGATATGCGCGATGCGCTCCGTGGTCCTTTCTCAGATGACCATCAGGGTGCGCTCCTGGCTGGTCTTACAGGTCAGGAGGAGAGTCTGAAGTTCGGTATCGTGGGTGGCATCGCCCATCCGCAGGTGGATATGTCGAAGGTGAACTATGACAAGAAGCCTTGGACCAACAATCCTACCGAGCAGATCAGTTATGTAAGCTGCCATGATGATATGTGTCTGGTTGACCGTCTGAAGGCAAGCATCGCATCTCTGACCGACAAGAATATCCCGGAAGCGATACGTACTGCAGAATTGCTCCGCATCGATAAGCTTGCGCAGACCTGCGTCTTCACCTCTCAGGGTGTTCCTTTCATCCTTGCCGGCGAGGAGATGCTGCGCGACAAGAAGGGAGTACACAACAGTTATAACTCTCCAGACAGCATCAACCAGTTTACCTGGACTAATCTGCAGAAGTATCCACAGGCGTTTGCCTATTATAAGAGTCTCATCCAGCTCCGCAAGAATCATCCAGCCTTCCGTCTTTCAACAGGCGATAAGGTACGTCAGCATCTGGAGTTCCTGCCTGCTCAAGAGGCTTGTCTCGTAGGTTTCCAGCTCAAGAGCCTGGAGGGTATTGATGCCTGGAAGAACATCATCGTGATCTATAACTTCAATAAGGAGGCAAAGAAGATGCAGATTCCTGAGGGTAGCTATACTGTGGCTTGCTGCAACGGAGTCATCAACGAAGAAGGCTTAGGCTTTGTTTCGGGAAAGGAAGTTGAGGTTGTCCCTCAGTCAGCCCTGATACTTTATCAGAAATAGTTTATATATATAATAAGGTGTAAATATGAAAAAGATAATAGCTTCATTATTGCTTATGAGTAGCGCAATAAACATGAGTGCAGCGGTCAACGTGAACCGCATTGAACCTACCGACTGGTATGTGGGCATGAAAGATGCTTCACTTCAGCTGATGGTGTATGGCAAGGATATCAAGAATGCCGATGTAACGGTAGATTATCCGGGCGTGAAGGTAGATAGCATCGCCCGCCTTGATTCTCCTAATTATCTCCTGGTTTATCTCAACCTCGATGGAGCAAAGGCTGGTGAGATGACCCTCAACTTCAAGCAGGGCAAACAGTCGAAGAAGGTGAAGTATGTGTTGAAAAACCGTGAGATGGCTGGCGACAAGCGCATTGGTTTCTCTAATGAAGACGTGCTCTATATGCTGATGCCAGACCGTTTTGCCAACGGCAATCTGAAGAATGATGACTTTAAGGCGATGCGCGATAAGACCTGCAACCGTGCGGAGCCTAGTCTGCGACATGGTGGCGACCTGGAGGGAATCCGCCAGCACTTGGATTATTTCAACCAGTTGGGTGTAACCGCTCTGTGGTTTACCCCGGTTTTGGAGAACGACAGTCCAAGTAACGGCAAGAATAGCAGTTATCATGGTTATGCTACCACCAATTATTATCGTGTAGACCCACGTTTCGGAACCAATGCCGATTATAAGCAGCTGATAGATGAGGCTCACAAGAAAGGTTTGAAGATTGTGATGGATATGATTTTTAACCATTGCGGCTTCGAACATCCTTGGGTTGCCGATATGCCTTCAAAGGACTGGTTCAATACCCCTGAATGGCTGGCTCCTGAAAATCAGACTGCCGAGCATCAGAAGAACATCGGTACGGTGGATGGCGCTGCTAAGGTGAACGATAAGTATCTGCAGACCAGTTATAAACTGACTCCGGTACTTGACCCATACGCCAGCAAGGTTGATCTCACAGAAACCGTAGATGGCTGGTTCGTTCCAACCATGCCTGACCTCAACCAGCGCAACCCACATGTTATCAAGTATCTGATTCAGAACAGTGAGTGGTGGATAGAGAGTGCAGGTATCGACGGCATCCGCATGGATACCTATCCTTATGCCGACCGCGATGCAATGGCACACTGGATGAAGGTGCTGGGCGAGGAGTATCCTCACTTCAATACCGTAGGCGAGACTTGGGTAACCGAACCTGCCTATACTGCAGCATGGCAGAAGGACAGCAAACTTTCTGAGAAGAACAGCTATCTGCCAACCGTTATGGATTTTGCTTTCTTCGACCGCATCAACAGTGCAAAGAAAGAAGAGACCGATGACTGGTGGAATGGTATGAACCGTCTCTACAACGTATTCTGCTATGATTATCTCTATCCTAATCCAAAGAGCGTAATGGCATTCATCGAGAATCATGATACCGACCGTTTCCTGGGTGAGGGCAAGGATACTTTGGCTCTGAAGCAGGCGCTGTCATTGCTTCTTACCATCAACCGTACTCCTCAGCTCTATTATGGTACTGAGGTGCTGATGAATGGTACCAAGAGTGTGACCGATGGCAATGTTCGCAAGGACTTCCCTGGCGGTTGGGCTGATGACAAGCACAATGCCTTTACAGCAGAGGGTAGAACACAGGCAGAGAACCAGATGTTCAACTGGCTCAGCAACCTGTTGCACTGGCGTCAGGGTAATGAAGTGATTACCAAGGGCAAGCAGACCCAGTTCTGTCCTCAGAAGGGTGTTTACGTGATTGCCCGCCAGTATAAGGGAAAGAGCGTAATGACAGTTATCAACGGCAAGAACGAGGCAAACGAACTGAATGTTTCCCGTTATGCAGAGATCATCGGTTCTCACGACAAGGCTACGGATGTTACAAATGGCCGTACCGTTCTTATCAACAAGAACGTGAAGCTTCGTCCTCGCCAGAGCATGATTCTTGAGTTCTAAAACGCAAGTATATTCCTATATGAACGTTCCTAGAGTTGTAAATTTACACTTCTAGGAACGTTTTTTTCTTGATAAAAATTCTTTCGTTTCGTTTTTTCTTCGTACTTTTGCAAGCAGAAGTATAAAAACTTAATAAATATGGATGAAGAATTAGGCAAATGGCTGTTGGATATATCTAAGTATATAATTACAGCATATATATTAGCTGAGATGTTTGGCAAAGACAATGATTCAATTTGGGCTGTGGTTGGAGCCGTAGTCTTAGCGGCAGCCTCTTTTGTTGGTGGATTATATCTTATCAAAAAGGATAAAAATAAAAAAAAATAAGAAAGGGAAATAATATGGATACAGGTTTATTGATAATGTATATTTTCGTGGCAATTATTATTGTTGGTTCTCTTGTCTATTCTAGACTTGAAGATAAGAAAGGAAAATAAGTATGGATGCAGGATTGTTTATTATGTATGGCTTTTTGTTGCTTTTGGCAGCAGGAATATTTATTTATGCCAAAATAGATGATCGCAAAGAACAGAAAAGGCAATAATATGGATACTGGATTGTTAAGTATGTATGTCGCTCTTATGCTTTTAGGCTTAGGAATGATAGTATTTTCCAAAATTGAAGATAATAAGAAAGGGAAGCAACAAGAGCAATAGATAAATGATTAGATACATTCTTTCTATAATAAGCACTATCCTCATTACCTTGGGCGTCAATGCACAAGGCAGCACCCCTAGTCGCTATAATGTAAGCTATCTCAATATGGCTGCAGGTATGCCGAATAACTTTGCCGATGACATCTTTCAGGATTCTTACGGCTTCGTGTGGATCAGTACGCATGGTGATGGACTGGTACGCTACGATGGCTTCAACTTTATGAACTTCGGTTTGGGTTCTACAGGAATCAGTCTGCGAAGCAACAGTTGCCGTAATGTCTGCGAAGATCCGTTCAAGCGTCTTTGGGTGGCTTTCGAAGAAGGTCCACAGGTGCTCGACCTCAATACCATGCAACCTGTTGTTCCACCTTGTGAGAACAGCCAGGTAGAAGCACAACTCAACAAAGTATTCAAGAACCTTTGCACCCGAATGTATTGTGATACAAAGGGCAATATATGGATGCTGTCTATCAACCAGCTCACCCGTTTCGGTTTTAATGAAAAGGGCGAGGTGAACAGCGTCTTGTACACATCCTATCCTTATAATGCTCCCGATCTCGGAATCTGTGATGTCTATCGCAGAGGAACGGTTGTATTATGCAACAATGGAGTGGTGAGCGAGTTCTCTGTGAAGAACAATCAGCTCGTAGCAAAGAACATCTCATCCCTGTTCCCTCCGCTCGAAGGTCGGTATGGGGGGGGGCGCTTATTTATTATCATGGTAAGATATGGCTGGCTACCAATCGCGGTCTGGTAAACAGTGGCAAGCAGGAATTCCATTGCTCTGCTACCGACCATTCGCTTCAGCATGAAGTTGTGACGAGCCTTGCCGTTGCTCCAGATGACAAACTTCTGGTAGGAACGCTCTGTGGCGTGGATATCTTCAATGATAAGACCGGAGAGATAGAACATTGGAATACGGCTACGGCTGTGAACCCGCTGAACAGCAACTTTATCAACAGTCTTTTCTCAAAGAACGGACAGGTATGGGTAGGCTCAGAAACAGGTGGTGTTATCAAACTGGCTCCACGTCAGCTGGATTTGGAATTCTACCGTCACGACCCTGCCAATCCTGGCAGCATCTCTCCCAACGCCGTCAATTCCATGTATGCGGCAGCCGACGGAACCCTGTGGGTAGGAACAGTAGAGGGAGGTCTCAATGCCTTGAATCCAGGCAGCATGAACTTTGTTCATTATACGGTGGCAAATTCCGGTTTGCCGCATAATACCGTCTCGGTTCTTGCAGCCGATAACCGCAATCAACTCTGGATTGGTACCTGGGGAAGGGGCTTCGCTGTGATGAATCTCAGTCAGCCGGGCAAAATCATTCCTCTGATGGTCGATGCAAAGCATCAGCATTTACTCAACTTTGCCGGTGCCTTGGCTTACGATCCTATCAACGATGGTATGTGGCTCGGAACCAATGACGGTCTCTTCTTCTATGATATGAAGCGCCGCCAACTCATCGAACCTTTTAAGGGATGCCTGAATGTGCGTGGCTGCATCGGTTCTCTGATAACCCGAAAGGGCAAACTCCTGATGGGTTGTGTGCAGGGAATGGTAGAGGTTGACCTCAAGTCGCGTCCTCATGGCAAGGGAGATTTTGCTGTGACGTATCATCAGTATAAACTCGACAATCCGAAGAGTGGAGTCTTCGATAAGATATTGTCTTTCTGCCAGGCTAAGGATGGAAAGATATGGATAGGCAGCAACGGCTACGGTCTGTACTGCTATACCAGCGATGAAAACGGAAAAATGCAGGTGAAGTCGTATACCACCAATAACGGACTTGCCAATAACATCGTAAAAGGTATCGTAGAAGATAATCAGGGTATGCTGTGGATAGCTACCGATAACGGACTCTCTATCTTTAATCCAAAGACAGAGGCATTCTGCAGTTTCTCCCGTGAAGACGGTCTGATCAGTTCGCAGTTCTATTTCAATGGAGCTATCCGCAATGCCAAGGGCGAGATATTCCTTGGCACCGATGTGGGTATGATGGCAGTGAAGGGCATAAACCGTTCTGTTCATCAGACCGGAAAGTTGTGCTTTACCGAACTTCTGGTAGATAACCAGCCTGTCTTTGCCGGCAGCGATTATCTGGAAGAAGACATCTCTATCGCCAGAAAGTTACGCATCCACGAGAGTGATAAGTCGTTCACCCTCTTTTTCTCAGCGCTCAATTATGGCAGCGAGACACAGGGCGTGTACCTTTATCGCATGAAGGGATACGAGAATGAGTGGGTTCAGCTCAAGGCAGGTCAGCATAGTGTGCGTTATTCCACTCTGCCGGCTGGAGACTATGAGTTTGAGGTGAAATATATCCCATCTATCAATTCCGATAAGGAGCAGATTATCTCAGTAGAAGTTCAGATTACTCCTTATTTCTGGAAGAGCTGGTGGTTTGTCACCCTTATTATAATAGGTATCATCGCCTTGCTCCAATATGCTTATGTGCGCCGTCTCAACAAGATGCGCGAAGAGGAAGTTGAGGCTCTGTACCGTCCTCTCGAGGCAGCGATGAAGGAAAGTGATGAACCTGAAAAGCTGCAGAGTCGCATCCAGATGATTCTGCAGAACCAGAAGCGCTATCAGGACAGTCAGAAGAAGAGCATTGAGGCTGACAGGAAGATGGTAGAGGAGAATATGCGTCCATTCATGGAAGAAGTGATGGATGTGATGGAGAAGAACTACGATAATTCTGAGTTTGGTGTACAGGAACTGGCAGATGCCTTGGGTATATCCCGCAGTGTGCTGAGCAAGAATCTCTCCAAGGAGACCGGCTTGCCTACTGCCCAGTTTATCCGCAACTACCGTCTCGATATCTCGCGCAAGATGATGGCAGATAAAACTTCCAACCGAAATATCACGGAGATAGCCTACCGTGTAGGCTTCAACGATCCGAAATATTTCACTCGTTGCTTCACCAAGCAGTTTGGCATTTCGCCAACTGCATATAAGGACCAGTTGGATTCTCAGGGTTCAGATATGGCATAGTTCTCCTAGGATTTTCTTGAGAAATGATGTTCCTGGATGTGATAATTTGTTAAGTAAACAAAATAAAACCGAGGGGTTGCTTGATATAGGTCAAGTAACCCCTTGTTTTGGTATGCTCGGCATGAGCTTATTCTAATGGGTGCAAGTCCCTAACAAGCCCTAATAGCGGGAATTGTATAGCCAATAGCAAGGGTGTCCACTGCGAGGTGGAATCTGAAAGAAGCTGGCGGCAA
>NZ_CDRSSE010000084.1:0-3080 GCF_977051555.1 Segatella sp. | reverse complement strand
TCATCATTACCCAAGAAAGGAGCACTCTCCATCTGCGACTGATGCTTGAGAATAGAGTTACGCTTTGCCCGCAACTCCTCAGGGCTCAATGGAACACACATTTCGATATTCTCAATCTCCCATTCTGCCCAGGCACCACGATACATCCAGATGCGACAGTCCTTCAACCATTCTGCACCCGCTTTCTTCTCTTCGTCGATAGCTGCCAGAACGGCATCGGTACACTTCTTGTGGGTTCCGTGAGGATCAGCAAGGTCGCCGGCAACATAAATCTGATGTGGCTGCACCTTCTGCAACAGAGCTCTCACTATCTCTACATCCTTCTCGGTCATTGGCAACTTTTCTATCTTGCCGCTCTCATAGAATGGCAGGTCGAGGAAGTGGACATGGTCAAGCGGAATATCGTTATAGGTACAAGCGGTACGAGCCTCACCACGGCGAATCAATCCCTTGATGGTCAGGATATCTCTTGTATCGAAGTCACTCTCCTTCTTCTTGGCAAAGAAGGTCTTGATTTCCTTATATTTATTAGAGATGATGCTGTCTTTTGAGTCTGCAAAAAGCTGGTTGAAACCATTGATAAAGTGCATGAATCTTGTTACTTCCTCATCACCCACAGCAATGTTTCCTGATGTTTCGTAAGCTATATGCACATCGTGGTTCTGCTGTACCAGTCGCCGGATGGTTCCTCCCATTGAGATAACATCATCGTCTGGGTGTGGAGAGAATACGATAACCTTCTTAGGGAATGGTGTTGCACGCTCTGGGCGATAGGTATCATCGGCATTTGGCTTGCCACCTGGCCATCCGGTAATGGTATGCTGCAAATCATTGAAAATCTTGATATTGGCATTGTAGGCAGAACCATAGAGTGCCAGAAGTTCACTCAGTCCGTTCTCATTATAATCCTTATTGGTCAACTTCAGGATAGGCTTACCGAGTTTCTGGCAGAGCCATACCAGTGCAGAACGCACCAGTTTATCACTCCACTGGCATGAAGTTACGAGCCATGGATGCTCAATACGTGTCAGATGATGAGCAGCACCCAGGTCGATGACAACATGAGCATTCGGATGAGTCTGGAGGAATGATGCCGGCAAGGTATCTGTGATAGAGTTCTCCACCACCTTCTGCATAATCTCTGCCTTCTCTTCGCCCCAGGCTGTCAGATAGATGCTCTTGGCTGAGAGTAAGGTAGCGATACCCATGGTGAGCGAACATGGAGGAATAGTTTCCTTGGTCTGCTCACTGTTCTCCATCTCTTCGCGAGAGGTATTGCCGATGAGGATGATACGGGTCATCGACTGGATGCCCGAACCTGGCTCGTTGGCTGCAATATTACCCGAACGGCCTATACCTATGAGGGCTACATCGAGACCGCCAAAGGTCTTGATACGCTGCTCATAAAGACGGCAACTGTCCTGTACGGCATCCTGTGCCACAAAACCATCCAGTGTAAAGATGTTCTGCTCAGCCACATCCACATGATCAAGGAAACGCTCCTTCAACTGGTTGATGGTACGGAGAGAGCTGTCCTTCTGGAGCGGATAATATTCGTATGCATTGAATACAACAACATTGCGGAAGCTCAGGGTCTTCTCGTTGTAACGGCGAACGAGTTCATCGTATACAGAATAGAGAGAAGAACCGGCACCCAGCGCCATCACATAGAATTTACCTTCCTGCTGTGCCGCCTTGATACCAGCTTCTATTTTATCAGCTACATGACTGGCACCTTCTGCCATAGAGGCAAAGATATCTGTATGAATCTTCTCCATTCTGGAGATTTCAGAGTATTCTACAGTCGTCTTTGGCTTGTAGAACTCTACAGGTACTTTATTGAGTACGATTTGCGAACTAAGATTGAGTCTCATATCTTTATCTATATTTAAATAGGTTATGTTATATTTTTTTTTTATGACGGATTAGAGTTCAGATGCCATTGCCGCAGCACCCAGGATGGCAGCCTTGGCTCCATCCAGTCCGCTCATCAGGAACTTAGCCTTACCTTTATATAATGAGAGCACATGCTCGTTATATGCTTCTTCAATAGGACGGAAGAGCAGATCGCCAGCCTGTGCCAATCCTCCGAAGAAGATAAAAGCCTCCGGGCTCAGAAAGGTAGCTATCTCTGCACAGGCCTTGCCTATTCTTGTACCGGTTTGTCTGAACACTTCCTGTGCCAGTGTATCTCCTGCCATGGCTGCCTTATAAACTGCATAAGATGTAATTTCTTCCCTTGGAATGTTTCTCAGCTCAGTTGCCCCAGTTGATGCTTCGAGCATGGCCAAGGTAGTGCGAACCACGCCTGTAGCCGAACAGTAGGTTTCCAGACAACCCTTTCTGCCACAGCCGCATGGTCTTCCGTCAGGATCTACCACCATGTGTCCCAACTCACCGGCGAAACCGTCACAACCATAAATCAGCTGCCCGTTAGCCACGATACCTGATCCTACGCCTGTCCCGAGGGTGAGTTCTACGAAGTTTTTCATGCCAACCGCAGCACCATATTTCATTTCTCCCATAGCAGCCGCATTTGCATCATTGGTAATAGCAACCGGAATGCCCAGTTTCTCTGCAAACATGTCAGCCAGCGGTACAATGCCCTTAGCCCATACCAGGTTTGCCGCATTTTCAATGGTTCCCTTGTAGTAGTTACCACAAGGCGCACCAATGCCCATGGCACGAATTTTCTCCATACCACCTACCTGTTCTACTATCTGCATCACAGCTTTTACCGATTCTTCTACGTATTGTTCCACGCGTTGGAATGCCTGGGTCTTGATTGAGACTGTAGATATTATTTCTCCATCCCCATCAACGATACCGAAAACGGAATTGGTGCCACCCAAATCCAAGCCAATCACTAAAGACTTTACATCGTATTCCATAATTCTTTTAATAAAATAGATTAAAAACAAATAATGAGGAGCAGCACAAACTGCCATTTATTAAATTCTTTATTAATATTTACCACATTACTAAAATATTTTATTTTGCAAAGTTACTAGTTTTATCAAACACTACAACAAAAATAGCGTTAATATTTCTAAAACAGAAACATTTTTTATACTTTAAGC
>NZ_CDRSSE010000083.1:0-3400 GCF_977051555.1 Segatella sp. | reverse complement strand
CGTGTCTCAGTTCCAATGTGGGGGACCTTCCTCTCAGAACCCCTACTGATCGTAGCCTTGGTGGGCCGTTACCCCGCCAACAAGCTAATCAGACGCATCCCCATCCATCACCGATAAATCTTTAATCTCATTCGGATGCCTTCGTGAGATATCATTGGGTATTAGTCTTACTTTCGCAAGGTTATCCCCAAGTGGTGGGCAGGTTGGATACGCGTTACTCACCCGTGCGCCGGTCGACGCCCATCAAAAGCAAGCTTTCGATGTCGTTTCCCCTCGACTTGCATGTGTTAAGCCTGTAGCTAGCGTTCATCCTGAGCCAGGATCAAACTCTCCATAGTAAAATATCATTTTTACTTCTTGCTTCATTGCTGAAGCAATCGGTGTTTGTTGTCTGTACTTAGGACGAATATCCTTTTCGTTTATTGAAGCTTAGTAAACCTGACTTGTCAGTTACTTGACGGTTCGTTTCTTTTACCCAGTCAACTTTCTTATTTCTAAGAAGTTAACCGCTTCTTGTACTACTTGTCTGTTTATGTAAAATCTTTCAAAGAACTCTTTCTTTAGTTGCTTAGAGAAACCGTATTTCTCAAAAGCGAGTGCAAAAGTACTAACTATTTTCCATTCCACCAAATCTTTTCGCAAAAAAGTTGAGATTTTAGCCGAATTTTAACACTTATAAAGATTCCGAGTCATCTCAAGCGTGCAAACACTTTATTATATACATGCCTGCCCAAGCCTGTGCGTGCGGGTGCACAGGCACATAAGCGCATAGGCGCAAATATAAACAGGTATACATGTGAGAGTAAGCCACAATAAAGGGAGAAAAAAGAGGGAGAAGCTTTGGCTATTACAATTTTTCTTCGTACTTTTGCCCTATCAATCAGTTAGGTTTAACAGAAAACGGAAATTGCATTATGAACATCATTGTATCAGATGAAATCGAATCAGTATGTCCTACCTTTGTGGGAGCATGCGTAGAAGCCAATGTGGTGAACACCCCTTATTGTCAGGAACTTTGGGATGAGATTCATGCACTTGGCGAAAAGTACAAAGAGACGCTGACCACGGAATCGCTGAAAGAGATGAGTGGCATTGCTGCCACCCGAAAGGTGTATCGTGCCTGCGGCAAGGATCCATCTCGCTACCGTCCTGCATCAGAAGCCCTTATCCGCAGAATGCTCCAGGGCAAGGAACTCTATCAGCGAGATACGTTGGTGGATCTGGTGAACCTGGCAAGCATAGCTTACGGCTACAGCATCGGCGGATTTGATGCAGACAAGTTTGAAGGCAACACCCTCACGCTGGGCGTAGGCAAAGCCGGCGAACCCTACAAGGGCATCGGTAGAGGCATGATTAATATAGAAGGTCTGCCTGTTTACAGAGACAAGATAGGTGGCGTAGGAACTCCAACCAGCGACAACGAGCGAACCAAGATGAGTATTGACACCACCCACTTGGTGGTTCTCATCAACGGCTACGACGGAGACGAACAGCATGTTCGAGAGAATGCAGAGTACATCATCCAGCTTCTGAAGAAATATTGCCAGAGTGATGGAGGCAGCTACTTCATCTACAAATAAAGAGGATGTGGCATAAGTTTATTATTCACCCTCTTCTTGTTGTTGGTAAATATAGGTCATGTCGTTGGATGAGATAGGATAGATCGCAGAAAGAGATTGGATAAGTTGCTGAAAGATATAGGATATGTTGTTGGAAGAGATAGGATATGTTATTGAGGCAGTCAGTATTTTCGGTCGCACAACAGCTGTTGTGCGCTTGCACAACAGAAGATATAGGTATCTTTGCATTTTTCTGAAAATCAAGAGATTACCTACACCTCTATTTACAAAGGTAACGATTTAGAAACCAGCTAACCACATAAAGCAGCATAAATTGTCTAAATCATCAGACCGCCTTTTCTGGTTGCAAAGATACAAGAATAAATCGGAGATAAAGAATATTTTAACGATATTTTAATCTCCGATTCCTTGTTTAGACAAATTCGTCAAGCAAACTCTGCGTCTCTAACTGTTCTTGCCATGAATATACCTCGTACAGATATTGCGCCAAGTTCCAACAATTTCTTGCCTATTTGGATCAAACTCGTTCCTGTTGTAACAACATCATCAATGAGCAAGACATGCTTGCCACGAATGTATTTGCTGTTGAAAGTCAGATTTTCTATTTTGTTCTCCCCTATAGTTCCCTTCAACTTTTCACGATCATACTCTATCCAAAGTGTTCTGAAACCATCGGTAATATTCAATCGTTTGGCTAAATCTCGACAAAATTTTGTAAATCTTATACCATGCGACTTTTTAGAAGAAGCAGGTATCGGTACAAGTACGGCTTTATCTTTGATAGAGTCAAAACATGAGAGTTTTGAAATACACAATGAGAATACCTTTGCCCATAACCAACTTTTCTCTCCATCCTTGAAAGCATACACTGAATTACGTGCTTGTCGTGCTTTCTTAGATACCTTTTTGCATGACAAAGGATAATAGTCATGTATGTAATGATATTCAATGTCATGGGTTATATCATGTCCTGCAAAGGATGTCTCATAAGTGAAGTAGTCGAAATTAGCCAATCCTTTGAAAAAGATAAATTCCAATATAGAATGCCAAATATCATAAGTATCTTTGTTTTTTGTCCTAAAGATGGAAGTATTTGAAATATCCAGGTCTCCCAGTCCCATGCCAATAATCAAGTCATGGCTAAATGTTTGTTGATGCACAATCACCCAGCCTACATTTTCACAAACTATTTGCAAATTGCAATTTATTTTGTGAAGGAAATAGAACTTTTCTGATTCGTCAGAACAAATGATGAGAAAATCACCATTTGTTTGTGACAAGATTTTTGTAGGAAGCTCATAAGAAAGACCTTCCTGCTCATTTGTATTGTTTATGCCTGCATATAATCGTCCCATAAGCAATATTTGTTTGAATTAAAATTCAAAGATACGGATTTTATAGTGAAAAAGGACTCTGACCTGCCATTTTTATGAATTTTATTGTTCTTTTTTGCTTTTTTCTGTTAATATGTCAAATCTATTCTGAGCGATATGATTTTTGTCATCATGTAAATATTCTACGTTTGGTGCAGAATTACAGGAATGCACATTCAGTATAAAAGTCAGCCGTGCTGACAACGGCTGACTTTTATAGCCACAACTCGCAGTTCCATTTTTATCGCACAATCCAAACGACATGAAACAGTGGCACGCCACCCTTTCATGTCTTAGTAGTACGGCATGAGGAAAAGTGTTTCTTTTTGTCGGTTGCAGGCTAACCGATCAAAAGAAACACCATTCCTTGATTTGCCGTACCATTTTGTTTGCATACTCCACCGCAAGAAAGAAGTCATTGATGTAAACCTCAACGACCACTTTCAT
>NZ_CDRSSE010000082.1:0-4147 GCF_977051555.1 Segatella sp. | reverse complement strand
CAGTTCCTCCCCCGCCCTTCTTCATTCCAAAGACGCTTACTGAAACTAAATTTCAACCACTAAAACAAGCATGTGACTATCATTATCCACTTAGTATTAATCATTAAAAAACAAAGCAAAATGAAAAGAGTAAATTGGAAAACCATCATCAACTTCCTCATCACGGTATTAACAGCTGTAGCCAGCTCATTCTGTGTACAGAACTGCTAAAAGAAGGGAGGTTGCCATGACACAGAAACATCGTAGCATTTCACTCATCGTGATTCATTGTTCAGCCACGAGAGTGACTCAGGATTTCACATTCGAGCAGTTGGAGGCCTGCCATCTTGCCCGCGGTTTCAAGAGTATCGGTTATCATTATTACATCACAAAGGATGGTGTGGTATATCCGGGTCGTCCGGAGTCTGAGGTAGGAGCCCATGCCCGTCATTACAATGCCCACAGCATCGGCATCTGTTATGAGGGAGGTCTCGACAAGAACGGCAAGCCCGCCGATACGCGCACTCCAGCCCAGAATCAGGCTCTGTATTCGCTTCTGGAGAGCCTTTGCCTCTCCTATCCTGAAGCAGAGATACTGGGCCACCGCGATTTGCCGAACGTTCACAAAGACTGTCCGTCGTTTGATGTCAAGCGATGGCTGAAGGTGGTAGATTTCCACATCTAGCCGAAGCCAGAGGATATAGATGTTTATACTTAGAAAATTACTAAAAGAGGGTGTATCATGTAGTTATGACACACCCTCTTTTTTGTTTTAAGAACATAAACGCAGGCTCGTAAGTCAGCTAGGCGTATTAGAAAGAAATTCATCAACAAAAGACTGGGGAGTCATTATTTTGATTCGTTTATTATCTGAGACACCAACGAAGTCTTTAACATTGATAGTCAACAAAATGTCAGCACCACAATTAATAGCCGCCTGATATTGATAACTATCTTCTAAATCTCTAAAGTTTTCATCCTCAACTCCTTGTTTCAGTCCAAATCTTGAAGCAGACGAAATTTGGAAAGTGTCAAGAATGCGGAGCAGAATTTTCCTTTCCTGTACTAAACGTTCAGGATTGTAGATACTCATTCTTCGCAATTGTTTATCCACGAGAAAAGTGATGGTATAGAATCCTCCTTCAGACAAGAACAAAGTATGACTGGTAGATGCCAAGGTAAGAATTTTAGCCACAGCATCAAACAGAATTCTTTTTTCTAAAAATTCCGTTATAATATTGGTATCACAAAAGATTTTCATATCCCATATTTTTCTTCCAGATACTCATCACGCAGTTCTTTATCACTTTTATCTGAAGCGAACATGCCGCCCATTTCATCCCAACTGAACATTTTTGACTCAGCAGGAGCTTTCATATCTTCCTTTTCAGATATATCAACAACAATTTTTTGCAGGATTTTATTTACCCAATCCTCAATATTAAGTTTATCTTTTCTTGCAAAGATTGCCGCTTTGTCATATACATCTGATCTTAATGTAATTGTTGCCATAATAATCTTTTTCTATTTAGCAATTGCAAAACTACATTTTTTTATTGAAAGTGCCAAATGAATTTGAAAAAAAATGCATTATTTTACTCTTTTTCCTCATATAACGGAACTTTTTTTCCCGAATCCCTGCAAATCGCACAAATCGCATAGTTGGGGGTTCGGGAATGTTGTATCTTTGTATCGTCAATCAGAGAGGTTGATGCAGCAACGGTCTCGGCGGAGACACAGACTGCTTTTTACTAAAACTAAATTATTAAAAGTATGATTCTCATTAAGTTAGTGAAAAACAAGAACAAGACAATCAAGGAAGCGTATGGCAAATATTATGCGCGACCAGTAGTGACAGAAACCATCGGTATCGATGAACTCGCCGAACACATGGCGAGCCACAACACCCCATTCTCGAAGGGTGCTATCAAGGGTCTGCTCACCGACATGGTGAGCTGTGTGAAGGAGCTCGTACTCCAGAATAAGGCAGTGAAGATAGATAACCTCGCCATCTTCTCCATCGGCATCATCAACAAGATGGGAGCTGCCAGCATCAAGGAGTGGAGCCTTGCCAAGTTTGTAGAAGGCTACCGCCTCAGAGCACGTGCTACCGGCAAACTCAGCAACACACAGCTCTCTCTCGATGCCAACGCCAAGAACGCCATGGATCTCCTCAACTCTAGCGAGAGCGCTGCAGGCGATACCACCACTGGCGATACCACACAAGGCGGCGGAACATCACAAGGCGGTAGCACCGACGGAACAGGTGACAACGGAGACGGCCTCGAGTAGTCATCCGTCTCTCAAATATGCGAAACGACAGAAGAAGGAAGGAGTGAACTGACCGGCGACAGGGATATTCCGAAGGCACAAAGCGGCTGGTTTTCATCCTGACGATTACGGATAAACAGCAAATCATAACGACTCAAGAACCTGCCTTTTACGGGTATCCGGGCTGGCAGTTCCTCCCCCGCCCTTCTTCATTCCAAAGACGCTTACTGAAACTAAATTTCAACCACTAAAACAAGCATGTGACTATCATTATCCACTTAGTATTAATCATTAAAAAACAAAGCAAAATGAAAAGAGTAAATTGGAAAACCATCATCAACTTCCTCATCGGGGTATTAACAGCTGTAGCCAGCTCATTCTGTGTACAGAGCGTAAGTTAAGCCAGGGATTGGCTGAAACAGACAGATAAAAGTTTGTAATTTTTTTCATTATCAGATAAAGCAATTCCCCCATCCGGCTTGAGAAAGCAGGATGGGGGAATTATTTTAGTATATAATGCTTTTCATTCTAAGCGACTGAAGTTTCGCTAGGTTTGCCCTCCACACGCCCTGAAGGGGCGTACTGCTTCTGGACCTTCAGGACGTACTTAAACCACATGCGAAAGTGCAACATTCAACATTCAACATTCAACACTCTCAAACCTTTTTTAGAAATTTTTCCCTGAAATCTCTTGCGGGTTTGAAAATAAAACCGTAACTTTGCGGCATGGATTTTTAATATAGATGATTATGAAACAGGTAGAAGAAAGATATATCAGCTTGCTGACCGACTTCGGTTTCAAGCGAATTTTCGGAACAGCAATGAACAAGGATTTGCTCATTTGCTTCCTCAACAGCTTGTTTAATGGCAAACAGGTTGTAAAGGACGTGTCGTATCTGAACCCAGAGCACGTGGGAGATGTCTATACCGACCGCAGAGCCATCTTTGATGTATATTGCGAAGGCGAAAACGGCGAGAAGTTCATCGTAGAAATGCAGAACGCCTACCAGACGTATTTCAAGGATCGCGCCCTTTTCTACTCCACTTTCCCTATCCGCGAACAGGCACCAAAGGGGAATGAATGGGATTTCAAACTCAATCATGTCTATACCGTAGCCCTGCTCAACTTCAGTATGAACGAGGATGCATTCGACAAGGAGAAAATCCGCCATCATGTACAGTTGTGCGACACAGCTACCCATAAAGTATTTTACGACAAACTAGAATATATCTATGTAGAGATTTCCAAGTTCAACAAACCCCTGGAAGAACTGGATACCCTATACGAGAAGTGGCTCTATGCACTGAAGAATCTCTATAAGCTTACCCAGCGCCCTAAAGAGTTGTGCGATAAGGTTTTCGACCGGCTCTTCGAGGAAGCCGAAATAGCCAAGTTTACTCCGCAGGAAATGAGGGAGTACGAGACCAGCAAGATGGCATATCGCGATATCAAGAATTCCGTAGACACTGCTAAGCGTGAAGGTATAGCTGAAGGCATGAACCAGAAAGCCCTGGATATTGCCAGAAAGATGCTGGCTGATGGTGTTGACATCAATCTAATTATGAAGTATTCCGGACTTACCCAGGAACAGATAGAAAAATTGAAATAAGATATTATCTCAGAAATAACAGATAAAGAATTTCCCCCATCCTGCTTTCTCAAGCCGGATGGGGGATTAGTTTATTGGTATTTAACCATTTCTAAAACTATATTTTAGAGAACTTGAAATCTAACTTTTTTGGAAGCTATGAAAATAGTAAAAGCAAAGAAAGGGGGTGTGTCATAAGTCTGTGACGCACCTCTTTTTATTTTTTGCCTTTTCACAGATACGAAATCTTTAAAAAATATTTTTATTTACAACAAAGCCCAAACTTTCACAAGCTCGGGCTTTGCCTT
>NZ_CDRSSE010000081.1:0-4319 GCF_977051555.1 Segatella sp. | reverse complement strand
CCGAGCAAGCCATAAATGTTGTTCTCCTTGAGTTCCAAAGAGAAATCTCTAAATACAAGGTGCTTGCTACCTGGGTATCTGAAATCAATGTCTTTAATCTGTATCATAATCTTTAATGTTTTAGTGTACTACTTCAATAGAACACTGCAAAGGTGTGCTTTTCTGCGATAAGTTCCAAACTTTTGGGCAATTATTTTCATACTTTAACGTATTGTTAACAATTCCACCTTATTATATTAGAAGAAGAGTATGATATGGATGAATGTCTTGTAATATAGAACTTTATAAAAAAACAAAGGCATCAGAAAGCGAAAACTTCCCGATGCCTTTTATTAAGTCGTTTAGATATATTTCATGAGAATATCCCAAACTGCAATGATGTGGCAGATACTACCAGCTAAAACGAAGAAATGGAACACGGAATGCATGTATTTCTTCTTGTTAATACTGTAGAATACGGCGCCCGTAATGTAGCAGACGCCTTCGGCAATAATCCACCAGACTGTGGCGGCGGATACGGAGTCTATCAAAGGTTTAAAGGCAACCAGTACCGACAATCCCATGCCTACAAAGCAGATGGTCTCCAGGTTGCTGTGATCCTTGAGTCTGGCAAAACTCATGATGGTTCCGGCAATGGCGCAAGCCCAGATAAAGATAAAGAGGCTCCATCCCCAATATTCCTGGTCTCGCATCGCAATGAGCGTGATTGGCGAGTAAGAACCGGCAATATGCCAGTAGATGGCGGCATGGTCCCATTTGCGCAGTCGCTCTTTCCATTTGCTCCAGGCAGAAACGGCATGGTAAACCGTTGAGGCGATGTAAGACATCAACATACCGAACAGATAGAGGATAACTCCCGCCGTAGCCCATCCATTATGCATCGTAAAGCACCAATATAAGAAGATTGCTCCCACGACAAAGCCCATCAGGATACCTCCTGCATGCGACCATGAGTTCCAAAGTTCTTCTTTATGACTGAAATGTATCTTTAGTTTCATATCTCTATATATCTTTTCGTTACACATTCTGCTGATTTTGAAAAATAGGGCATTCAAGCCACTATACCTAAATCGTTATCAGCTATAACATTGCAAAGATACTAAGAATTTCTTAAAGTGGACTATCTTTTAGGAATTCTTTCGATTTCTAAAGTGTTTTCTTTGCTTTATTTGCTGATTGTTTGTCCTTTTCTGCTTTCTTCGAAAAATAAATCAAAAAAGTATTGGAGTGTATTGGATTTTTTATAATTTTGCGATGTGAAAATGAGAAATCATCTCTCACAAAATAGAAACTATAAACGCAACTAATAATTTGGAAAGGTAATATGAAGTTAAAATCAATTGCACTTATATTGATGACTGTCGCACTTCCGGCGATGGCAGAAAAAGTATCTGTAAATACAAAGGGTATGTCGCTCATTCTCGATGTTGAGAATGGAAAGCCTGCCCAGTATCTCTATTTCGGTACTAAGTTGAATCCTAACGATTTGCAGAATCTGAAGGTCGCTACTGATGGCCGTATGGATGCTTATCCGGCTTACGGACTGAATACTCCAGCTGAAGCAGCGCTTGCCATGCGTCATAGTGATGGCAATCTTTCAACTGCACTCGTGGCTACGGGCTGTGATGTGAAGAACGAAGGAGATGCTTCTGTTACGACCGTTCATCTGAAAGATCCTGTATATAATATAAAGGTAGATTTGAAGTATCGTGCATACAATGATGTTGATATGATTGAGGCATGGACCGAGATTCTGAATGGTGAAAAGGGTACTGTTACCCTGACTACCTTCGCATCGGCTATGCTTCCTATCCGTCGTGGAGATGTCTGGATGAGTCATCTTTCCGGTACTTGGGCAGCAGAGGGACAGTTGAGTCATGAAAAACTGCAGCCAGGAGAATTTATAATCCGAAACAATGATGGTACCCGCAATTCGCATACCGATCATGCAGAAGTCATGTTCTCGCTCGATGGTAAAGGACAGGAAAATGCGGGTAATGTTATTGGTGCAGCCTTGGTTTATAGCGGAAACTATAAGCTGAAGACGGTTACCGATGATACCGAATATCATTATTTCTTTGCCGGTATTAATGAACAGAACTCTGAATATCATCTTAAGAAAGGTGAGACTTTCAAAACTCCAGCACTCGCTTTGACCTATTCAACACAGGGCTTGAGCGGTGCAAGTAGAAACTTCCATAAATGGGGACGCAAATATATCTTGGCACATGGAGATAAGGAGCGTGATATCTTGCTCAACTCTTGGGAAGGTGTTTATTTCGACATCAACCAGAAGGGAATGGACCAGATGATGGCTGATATCCATAGTATGGGTGGTGAACTCTTCGTAATGGATGATGGATGGTTCGGAACCAAGTATCCTCGTGTTACTGATAACTGTGCACTCGGCGACTGGGTGGTTGATACCAAGAAACTTCCTAATGGCATTGAAGGCTTGCTGAGCGATGCCAGAAAAAACCAGGTAAAGTTTGGTATCTGGATCGAACCGGAAATGACCAATACTACCAGTATGCTCTATGAGAAGCATCCTGATTGGGTTATCAAGGCTCCTAAGCGAGATGCTGTTCTGGGCCGTGGCGGTACCCAGCTGGTGCTCGATCTCTCAAATCCAAAAGTACAAGACTTTGTTTTCGGTGTAGTAGACAATTTACTTACTAAATATCCAGATATAGCCTACATCAAGTGGGACGCCAATATGCCTATTATGAATCATGGTAGCCAATACTTGTCTGCAGCCGATCAGAGCCATCTCTACATCGCTTATCATCAGGGATTTGCGAAGGTTATTGACCGTATTCGTGCTAAGTATAAGGATGTGGTGATTCAATGTTGCGCAAGTGGCGGTGGCCGTGCCAATTGGGGCATGCTCCGTGGTTTTGATGAGTTTTGGGTAAGTGATAATACGGATGCCATGCAGCGTATTTATATGCAGTATGGAACCAGCTATTTCTTCCCGGCCATCGCCATGGCAAGTCATATCTCTGCTGTGCCAAACCATACCGTATTCCGCACTACTTCTTTGAAGTATCGTATTGATGTGGCTATGAGCGGACGACTTGGAATGGAAATTCAGCCAAAGAATATGACGGATGAGGAAAAGGCTCTCTGCCGAAAGGCTATCTCTGAATACAAGGAGATCCGTCCTGTTGTTCAGTTTGGCGACCTTTATCGTTTGGTTTCTCCGTACGATAATCAGGGCTTGTCTTCTATTATGTATGTTAGTGAAGCAAAAGACAAGGCTGTCTTCTATTGGTGGAAATTGGCAAACTTCTATAATGTTCATTTGCCAAGAGTTAAGATGGCTGGTCTGGATGAGAATAAGATGTATAAGGTAAAAGAACTTGATGTAATTGATAACAAGCCTCTTGATTGTGAGGGAAAATCATACTCTGGTAAGTATCTTATGGAACATGGCTTGGAAATGCCGTATGTTCATGAGGTAGACTGGGGTAAGAAGAACGACTGGTCGTCTCGTGTTCTCTATTTGGAGGCAGAATAGTTTTCTGGTACCATTATGTATATGCGCATGCTTGTGTGCCCACACGCAGATATGAGCGCGTGTATGTATATAATAAAGTGTTTGGTATCAAAATAAGTGCAAAATAAGATGAAAGTGTTAAAATACTGTTAATTTCTAAACTTTTTCCGGAAAATGTTTGGCAGTTTCGGAAAATGTTTGTACTTTTGCACTCGCTTTTGAGAAATACGGTTTCTCTTAGCGATTAAAGAAAGTTAGTGCAAGTCGAATACAATGAAATTAATTTCAATTGTTGAGGCGCAGCCTAACTTGCGAAGAAAGAGTTCTTTGAAAGATTTTACATAAACAGACAAGTAGTACAAGAAGCGGTTTTAGAATACACCTTATTATATAGGGAGTATAAAGAAACTGGGTAAAAGAAACGAACCGTCAAGCAATTGACAAGTCAGGTTTACTAAGCTTCAATAAACGAAAAGGATATTCGTCCTAAGTACAGACAACAAACACTTCGCTAGACTTTCGGGTATAGCAAAGTAAAAATGATATTTTACAATGGAGAGTTTGATCCTGGCTCAGGATGAACGCTAGCTACAGGCTTAACACATGCAAGTCGAGGGGAAACGACATCGAAAGCTTGCTTTTGATGGGCGTCGACCGGCGCACGGGTGAGTAACGCGTATCCAACCTGCCCATCACTTGGGGATAACCTTGCGAAAGTAAGACTAATACCCAATGACGTCTCTAGAAGACATCTGAAAGAGATTAAAGATTTATCGGTGATGGATGGGGATGCGTCTGATTAGCTTGTTGGCGGGGTAAC
>NZ_CDRSSE010000080.1:0-4533 GCF_977051555.1 Segatella sp. | reverse complement strand
CTGACTTCTTTCAGATTCCGCGTCACCACGGACACCCTTGTCTCTCTGGCTAGACGATTCCCACTACTAGGGCTCGTTAGGGACTTGCACCCATTAGACAACACACATGCTAGTCAAACAAAAAAAGCAGCAATGGCTACTACTCCATTGCTGCTTATTTTATATTTTACTGAACAATCTTAAAGCGGATACGCAAAGAATGAGCATGCTCATCCCAATTGGTACCCAACAGCACAAACTTGCCAATCTGGGCTGTAGAACGGACATGCTTGCCGATACATGGACAAACATCATAATCACCAATACGAACCAGACGCAAGGTCTCGCTCGCATCATCCGGCAGACGGTCTAACTTGACGTTAGCCGGAATGTGGTTACGATCCACAAACTCGTAAGTAACAGGCATATCAAGCTCTATCAGACGATTCATCTCCGTCTCAATCGCCTTTTCCTCCTGACGGGTAGGCTTATGATCGACCAAGAAAGTCATCTTGCTCTTCTTTCGCTCAATATGAGCATTCTTGCTGCGATCGCAGCCAAACATGCGAACCATCAACTGGTTGAGCAAATGCTCTGCCGTATGAGCAGGTGGGAACTCCTCCTTATGATGCTCATTCAATATGATATCACTTTCCTCCATCTTGACATTGAATTTATAGATTCTTACTCCGTTAGCATCCATTGATATCGGGAACACGCCATCCTTCTTCAACTCAACCTTCTGCTTGCCACCCGAGAACAGCTCTGTTACGAGCACCTCCTCTTCAGCAACATGGAAGAAATCGAAAGCATGACCAGGGATGCAAACCTGCAGCTGACGCGCCTCCTGGGCAAAGTTGAGCACAATCAGCATAGCCTCATCATCCTTCTTGCGAAGGAAGGCGAAATTGGTACGGGGATCGAAATTCTCTGAACCCGGATTCACATACATCAAATCGAAGGTCTCACCCTCGCGAATGGCTTTCTCTTCATTGGCAAAGCGAAGAAGCTGGCGATAAGTAGCTGCCAAATACTTCTGCTCCTGACTCAATGCCGAATCTGATGAATCCAGATAGGCATGCGCCAAAGTTTCCGGACTCCAATAGTCGAATATCGTGGTACGGCCATCCGTGCCGCTGAATCCTTCCTTATCCATTCCCTTCTCGCCGAATTCCTGACCGCTGTAAAGCATGAAAGGATTCTGCTGGAAGAAGAGACTCATGGCTGCTGCAGGAATCGCCTTCATGGCTGAGCCACAGAAGAAATCGCTGGCTATGCGCTGCTCATCATGATTCTCAAGGAAATAGAGCATGTGGTCGCGGATATCATCCACTACCTGCCACTCGTGAGTGATACTGGCTGCCGGACGCTCACCACGAACCACACCACGCAGGCAATCATACATACCTACCTTATCATAAAGATAATCGAAACCAGCCTTTACATAGTTGCGGTACTGGTTAGGATCGTAAACCTCGCCGATAACGACAATATGAGGATACTTCTCCTTCAATATTCCAGTAGCGTATGACCAGAATGCCGTTGGCACCATTTCTGCCATATCACAGCGGAAACCATCAACACCCTTGCTTGCCCAGAAGAGCAGGATATCCGTCATCTTGCCCCATGTGTTTGGCACCGGTTCATAATGATAGCTTCTGCCTCCTGCATCACAGTAATCTACACCGTAATTGAGCTTCACGGTCTCATACCAGTCGTTACAGCCAGGACGGTTATCAAACCGGTCGTTTCCTGTAGCTTTGGCCGGGCTCTCGGTATAAGGTTCATAAATCTTGGCATCCTTCGCAGAAAAAGCCTTGAACTCTGGTTTGGAGTGACGGATTTCATTCAAATCCAAATCGCCCCATGCATAATAGAAATTATTTCTGGTAGAGAAGTGCATGTTCGGATCATCATCTTCTCCCAAATCCCGTACACCTGTTGGTTTGCAAATGGAATGATACTCTCGGGCTACATGGTTCGGAACGAAATCCATGATTACTTTCATACCTGCCTTGTGAGTACGCTCAATCAGCTGCTCCCACTCTTTCATTCGCATACTAACATTCACAGCCAAGTCTGGATCGATGTCATAGTAGTCGGTAATTGCATATGGCGAACCAGCTTTTCCCTTCACTACCTCTGCATGCTGAGTAGGAATTCCATAAGAAGAGTAGTTTGTCTGAGTGGCATGACGAATCACACCCGTATACCAAATATGTGTAAATCCCATATCGTGGATGCGAGCCAAAACTTCATCTGAGAAATTATTCAGCTTTCCGCAACCATTCTCTTCGATGGCACCATTTTCCTTACAGGTTGCATTCTGGTTTCCGAAGAGTCGTGGGAGAACCTGGTATATAATAACTTTTTCCTTCATTTAGCGGCTTTACTAAAAAAAATGAAACGTTTTACCTTTCCAACAACGCCTTTGCCGAAAAGATAAAACGTTGAATAGTGTTATTGTTAATTAAGCAATACCGTGAGCGGCAACATTCTTGTCGATGCGGCCGATCATGCCCTGCAATGCCTTGCCAGGACCACACTCTGTGAAGTCATCAGCACCATCAGCAATCATAGCCTGTACAGATGAAGTCCAACGTACAGAACTTGTAAGCTGAGCGATGAGGTTCTGCTGAATCTCAGCTGGATCAGTATGAGGCTTACCGTCTACATTCTGGTAAACCGGGCATTTAGGAGCAGAGAATGTAGTCTTCTCGATAGCTGCCTGAAGCTCATCCTTAGCTGGCTGCATCAATGGAGAGTGGAAAGCACCACCTACCTTCAGAGGCAATGCACGCTTAGCACCGGCAGCCTTCAACTTCTCGCAAGCTGCATTGATAGCATCTACGTTACCAGAGATAACGAGCTGACCAGGGCAGTTGTAGTTAGCAGCAACTACCACGTTGCCTTCTGTGCTAACCTCAGCGCAGATTTCCTCAACCTTCTCATCTGGCAAACCGATGATGGCAGCCATGGTACCAGGGTTAGCCTCGCAAGCCTTCTGCATAGCATTGGCACGGGCAGCAACGAGTTTCAAACCATCCTCGAAAGCCATAGCACCGGCAGCAACCAATGCAGAGAACTCACCGAGAGAGTGACCAGCAACCATAGCTGGCTTGAACTCCTCACCCAGGCAAAGAGCAGAGATAACAGAATGGAGGAATACAGCAGGCTGGGTAACCTTGGTTTCCTTCAACTGATCGTCGGTACCGGCGAACATGATATCAGTAATCTTGAAGCCGAGAATCTCGTCGGCCTTATCGAAAAGTTCTTTTGCCAATGCGTTGTTATCGTAGAGGTCCTTACCCATACCTACGAACTGAGAACCCTGTCCAGGGAAAACAAATGCTTTCATTTTATCCTATTATTTTTTAAGTTTATAATAAATATTCCTGTAATGAATATGAATTCTTTGAATTCGACTGCAAAGGTACAATAAAATTCTGAGAATCAGCAGAGAATATTAAAAAATAACGTTATATATTCTAAATTACTACAAGAATGGTAAAAACTTTCCATTCAGAACGCAGAATAGAAACAAAAAAATCCCTAATGCCTTGCGGCAAAAGGGATCTTTATATTAATTTGCTTTACAGTGCGAAAATTATCGTACTTCATACAAATTGATTGAGCGAGGATTACTCAGCTGCTGGAGCCTCTTCCTCAGCTACAGCCTCAGCAGGTGCCTCAACTGGAGCCTCCTCAGCAGCAGGAGCTGCAACAGGAGCGTTCTCAGCAACAACGTTAACTGGAACCTTAACCTCAACCTCCTTGTGATAGTGTACAGTAGCCTCGTACTCACCAACCTTCTTAGCATCCTTCATAGTGATGATCTTGCGATCAACCTCGATGCCCTTCTTAGCGAGTTCCTCAGCAACAGTTGCAGCGTTAACTGAGCCATAGAGCTGACCAGTAGCGCTCACCTTAGCAGCGATAGTAAGAACGATGCCCTCGAGAGCCTCGCCCTTCTTAACAGCCTCAGCCTTGATAGCCTCAAGCTTATGAGCCTGCTGCTTCAAATCCTCAGCCAACTGTTTCTTAGCAGATGGAGATGCAATAACAGCCTTACCTGTAGGGATAAGGAAGTTACGACCATAACCACTCTTTACATTTACGATATCGTTCTTATATCCAAGACCGATAATATCTTGCTTCAAAATAATTTCCATTCTTCTTTATCCTCCTTAAATTACTTCATCAAATCGGTTACGTAAGGAAGCAAAGCGATCTGGCGAGCACGCTTTACAGCCTGTGCTACACGGCGCTGATACTTCAAAGATGTACCTGTGATACGACGTGGAAGGATTTTACCCTGCTCGTTCAAGAACTTCTTCAAGAACTCTGGATCCTTGTAGTCGATGTACTTAATACCGCTCTTCTTGAAACGGCAATACTTCTTCTTCTTTGTGTCGATAGAAGGAGCAGTCAAATAACGGATTTCTGATTTCTGATCTGCCATGATTAAGCCTCCTCTTTTTTACCAAGCTTTGCACGACGCTTCTCTGCGTAAGCGGCAGCATACTTGTCAAGTTTAACAGTCATGTAACGAAT
>NZ_CDRSSE010000079.1:0-4756 GCF_977051555.1 Segatella sp. | reverse complement strand
CGTGTCTCAGTTCCAATGTGGGGGACCTTCCTCTCAGAACCCCTACTGATCGTTGCCTTGGTGGGCCGTTACCCCGCCAACAAGCTAATCAGACGCATCCCCATCCATCACCGATAAATCTTTAATCCCTTTCAGATGTCTTCTAGAGACGTCATTGGGTATTAGTCTTACTTTCGCAAGGTTATCCCCAAGTGGTGGGCAGGTTGGATACGCGTTACTCACCCGTGCGCCGGTCGACGCCTATCGGAAGCAAGCTTCCAATATCGTTTCCCCTCGACTTGCATGTGTTAAGCCTGTAGCTAGCGTTCATCCTGAGCCAGGATCAAACTCTCCATTGTAAAATATCATTTTTACCTAGCCTTGCGGCTTGGTTTGTTTGTTGTCTGTACTTAGGACGAATATCCTTTTCGTTTATTGAAGCTTAGTAAACCTGACTTGTCAATTTCTTGACGGTTCGTTTCTTTTACCCAGTCAACTTTCTTATTTCTAAGAAGTTAACCGCTTCTTGTACTACTTGTCTGTTTATGTAAAATCTTTCAAAGAACTCTTTCTTTATTGCTTTGAGTAATGCTTGATTTCTCAAAAGCGAGTGCAAAAGTACTAACTATTTTCCATTCCACCAAATCTTTTCGCAAAAAAGTTTATTTTTTAGCTGTTATTTAACATATATAAACATTTTCTCCTTAAAAAAGTTATTTTGGACCATTTATAAGGATTTCACAAAGAATCCGAGTCAAGTTAAGTTATACACCTGTAATTTAACTAGAGCAATGTTGAATAAAGAGATATCCACATGATTGTTCCTATATATTTTTACATATATAATAATGTACGCGCTTGTTTTTATTTTTCTTTGTTTTTATTTTTTTGTCCCATTTCAAGAGCATTTTATACTCTTTTCTGGTGATTCTCATAAAGCTACCATGCTGAGGAGCCGTAACTCCCTTGATATCTACAGGATCGGAGAAATTGCGGAGATACTTATCAGCCTTGCAGATACGGTAATGCTTAGGATGATCACTATACTGGATATAAGCCACACGCCAGGTATCATCACCGATAAGCTGGAAAGCAGAACTTCCCTCAGTCAGTTTACTACCCTCGAAACTTACGAAGTCATCATCAACAGGAGCACCCCAACCATGATTGAGATACTTGCTGGTAGCGGTGAAGATACCTCTCTTTCCGCCCTCTTTCTTGATAAGCATGTGGTAGAGACCATCGCTCTTCAGGAAGTTGATATCGGCATCGATGGTAGCATAGCCCCAGTCGAAGAGCAGCTTTGGTGTGGTGAGCTTGGTGAAGGTCTTGTCAGCATAGCTGTAGTACATGCGGTCGTACTTCTCCTCTGCACGATTGAGCATAGAATAGTAGATCATGTATCCGCCCTTCTCGCCGTTTTCCCAACGATAGTCAGGATCCCAGAAAATCTGAGGTGCCCATACACGGTTGATGGTGCTCCAATCCTTATAAGGAGATGTCGCTGTGGCTGCATCGCAGAAGTTCTGCATACCCTTACGGAAATCGAAGGTAACGCTAGTCCAGTTTTTCAAATCCTTACTCTTCAGGAGATCGATACCATAGTTGTCCCATTTGTGGCTTTTGCGAACGCACATATCGGTGGTAACCATGATATATCCTTTACCATTGTACATACGGGTGATATAGGCATCACGGGTTCCACCTTCGATACGGGCATGCTCTTCTGGATTGAAGATAGGGTTGCCACCATTGATGTCCTGATAGTTGTAGCCATCACGGGAAATGGCATAGGCTGTCCACTCCCCCTTATCACTCATGTGACAATAGAGATAACCATAATCTCCCTTTACAAGATTCTGTGCTGTCATTGGCATAAAGGCAGCCAATGCTAAAAGAACGGTTGATAATTTCTTTTTCATTTTCTGTTATTTCCTTAGTTTAATTATTATTAGCTGAAGTTTTTGAGTGCAAATTTACACTTTATATTTGGGAATGCCAAATTATTAAGGGAAATATGGGGAGAATTCACGAATAATGGTCTTTTTTTATTGATTATTATTCATGGGACAGGCGATGGAATCGCCTGGAACGGGGGCAGAAGGGGGACGGAACAGAAGACAAAGGAGAGGGAGGAAAGAAAAAAGGGAGGAAGGAAAAAGGGAGGAAAACCTCATCACTGAGGTCAACCTCCCTACACTTATAGTTAAAAATAACCGATTTATTTGTTCAGGAACTTATCTACCTGAGCAGCAATCTTTCTACCGCTTGCCATGGCACGAACCACCAGAGAAGCTCCGCTGGCTGCATCACCAGCCACGAATACATTCTCGGCAAACTCCGGCTGCTGTGGCTTCAGGAAGCCCATTGCCAGGAACACTGCTTCTGCCTTGATGATCTCAGGCTCACCAGCCTCTACCATCAATGGGCGACCGCCTTCTGGGTTTGGCTTCCAGTCGATAGGCTGAACCTTCACGCCTGTCAGCTTGCCGTTCTTTCCCAGGAACTCCAGAGAGTTGATGTTCCAGCGGCGGGTACAGCCTTCCTCATGACTTGAGGTGGTCTTCAGGGTGCGAGGCCAGTTTGGCCAAGGATTCTTAGGATCCTCTGGGCCCTCTACTGGCTTAGGCATGATTTCAATCTGGGTTACGCTCTTGCAACCCTGACGATGAGCAGTACCGATGCAGTCGGAACCCGTATCACCACCACCGATTACCAATACATCCTTGCCCTTGCAGTTAACCAGTTCGTCCTTAGAGAACTCCATACCGGCGAGGATACGGTTCTGCTGAGAAAGTAGTTCGAGGGCGAAATAAACACCCTTCAGATCTCTTCCAGGAATCTTCAGGTCGCGGGCTGTCGGTGTACCGGTAGATACCACGTAGGCATCGAAGCCTTCTGGCAACTTGGTAACATCAATCTGCTGATTATACTTGAACTCGATGCCCTCCTCTTCGAGAAGATGGAGACGGCGGTCGATGATACTCTTGTTGAGCTTGAAGTTAGGAATACCGTAACGCAACAGGCCACCGGCATTCTCACGTGCCTCGAACACAGTTACCTTATATCCCTTATGGTTCAACTGGTTGGCTGCAACCAGTCCCGCAGGACCGGCACCGATGACAGCCACTGTCTTGCCATTACGCTCAGGAATCTCAACATGCACATAATCCTCAGAGAAGGCGTGCTCCACAATGGCACACTCGTCCTCACGGTTGGTGGTAGGTTCATGATCCATGAGATTCAATACACACGCCTTCTCGCAGAGTGCAGGACAGATGCGTCCTGTGAACTCCGGGAAGTCGTTGGTGGAATTGAGGAGACGGTAAGCCTGCTCCCAGTCGCCCTTGTAGAGGGCATCGTTCCACTCCGGTGCCTTGTTGCCCAGCGGACAAGCCCAGTGGCAGAAAGGCACGCCACAATCCATGCAACGGGAAGCCTGCTGTCGGCGGTCGTTGCTATTCAATGTCTGTTCTACCTCGCTGAAGTCGAGGATTCTATCGTGAATTGGTCTATAACCTGCTTCCTTGCGAGGTATAGTCAAAAATGCTTTTGGATTTCCCATCTTTTTTCTAATTTTAAAATTAGTAATCTCGCTGCATATCCGCAATCTTTTGCTGCAACTTCTTTACCTGCTCCTCCTGGAGAACTCGCTTGTACTCGATTGGCACTACCTGGATGAAATCCTCTACGTAGTGATTCCAGTCGTCGAGCATGGTACGGGCAAGCTTACTGCCGGTGTAGAGATAATGCTGACGGATCAGCTCGTGCAACTCCTTGCGATAGGTGCTGTCCTCCACGAGGTTGATCTCCACCATATCCATGTTACAGAAGTAATCGAAGTTGTGGTTCTTATCCCATACGTAGGCAACACCACCACTCATACCAGCGGCAAAGTTACGGCCGGTTTCACCGAGCACTACTACTCTACCGCCCGTCATATACTCGCAGCAGTGGTCGCCAGCACCCTCAATCACGGCGATGGCACCGGAGTTACGAACACCGAAGCGCTCGCCTACCTTACCATTGATATACAACTCACCACTTGTGGCACCATACAAACCGGTGTTACCGGCGATGATGTTATCCTCGGCAGAGAAGTTGCTGCGGATAGGAGGAAGGATGGAAATACGACCTCCTGAAAGTCCCTTTGCAAAATAGTCATTGGTCTCACCCTCGAGCTTGAAATCTACTCCCTTGACCAGGAAGGCACCGAAGCTCTGACCTGCAGAACCCTTGAACTTCACGTTCACGGTCTTGTCAGGAAGACCAGCCTCACCATATTTCTCGGCAATCATACCGCTCAGCATGGCACCGGCAGCACGATCGGTATTCTTGATGGCGAAGTCGAGGTTCACCTCTTCCTGGTTCTCGATGGCACGCTGGGCACCACGGATAATCTGCTGGTCGAGCACATTGACGAGGTCATGAATCTGCTCGGTAGTATGATAGAGCGAGCAATGACCTGTTTCCCGATGCAAGAGACGAGAGAAGTCGAGCAAGTCGACCTTTTCCTCAATGCTCTTAGCCACCTCTGGCTCTACGGCATCCGGACCCTCGGTAGGAACAATCTCCTCATCCTTCTTGCGGACGATGAGTTCGGTATGACCGATGATATCGTTCAAAGAGGTGTAACCCATCTCAGCCAGATACTCACGAACCTCCTCGGCGAGGAAGCGGAAGTAGTTGATAAGATACTTGTAGCTGCCACGGAAGTGCGCACGGAGCTTAGGATCCTGTGTAGCAACACCCATAGGACAGGTATTCAGGTTACACT
>NZ_CDRSSE010000078.1:0-5895 GCF_977051555.1 Segatella sp. | reverse complement strand
GGATGAGCAGCAGACGGAAAAGTTTTTGAAAAAATTCAGAGAATAAGGCACCTGGTACTTGCAGAAATGTGGCTTGCACTAACTTTGCAGCGGAAAAAGTAAGTGTGGATGCTTCGTCCAAAAATATAAATGAAAAGGATGAGTAGAAAATATTTGCAGTTGGTTGGGTAAAGGAAAGCTGCATCCTCCACGATGTTTGTTCAAGCAAACTGGTTGCGCAAGATGGCTTATAAGTTCAAGAGACTGGCAGGAAAACTCAAACTTCATCATGAATATGGCTAAGTTAAGGAAAGAACAATCAGACCTACGACTGCCAAGGGTAAGCATCTGTCTGTAGATGGAAGCTAACCAGAGAAGCATGATGCCTGAGATAAGAGGCAAGCCAATGATTTTTGTCACATAAACGACATTTTTTGTGACATGAAGCTGTTGTATATCTAAAAGGACAACAGAATTTCAGCAAGGAGAAGAAGATAGGCAAAGCCCTGAACCAGCTAAAGAGCAGCCAAGGCAAAGCTTACGGCGCATACAAGTTTAAGGTTTAAGTTTACCCATGTATATATACATGTTCTTTCAAACTCAAATAGTAAACCTCTACCGATTTTTAACCACTCAAACCAGGAAGTTTACAAGTTTAAGAAAACCATATATGTATATATGCCGAAATAAACTTGTTTATTATCATATAGTCAAGGATTTCGGGAGAATCTATTTTTCCTTGCTGAAATGCAAGAATAGTTATTCGAAATGGAGAGGAAAACTCATCCATATTAGGATAAAAATCGCAAAAACATGCCGATAAGTCGTGGAAATCTATCGTTTTTCAATAGATTTCCACGACTTATCGATACATTTTGGAGGTTTTTGCAGAATAAATGTATTTTTATACAACCAGTAACTTCCATAAATAGTGACAGCTTTTGACGAACAAAAGGTCTTAAATCAGCTAATTTATGCTAATTATGCAGCGTTTTTGCAAGTATTCGACATTAAACCATGCATTTTTCGAAGAAAAAGCTTATCTTTGCATCAGTATTAATAAGAAAATGACATTGTTATGATACTTAGAGCTACATTTGAAAATATATATTCCATCAAGGATGAGACTCAAATCAGCTTTGTGGCAGGTAAGAGCAACGCACATCCGTCTCATGTTTCCCGTGCAGAGAAGCGTGACGATATTTCTGTGCTGAAGGCTGGTATCGTGTATGGTGCCAATGCTTCCGGAAAGAGCAACGTCATCAAGGCCATTGCCCTGCTCCAGCAGATAGCCAATGGAAGCTTTCCGCAAAGCAAGGTGGAACCTTTCAAGCTTGCTGATACCGAAGAGAAAAACTCTAAGGTAGAAATCGAGTTCAAGACCAAGGGTAAGTGCTTTGCCTATGGCATAGAGTTCACCATCGGAGGAATCAAGGAGGAATGGCTGTTTGAAATCAACAGCCGTACCGACAAGAAAGTTTTCACCAGAAAGATTACAGCTGCCGGCAACGAGTTTACGTTTGGCAAGGTGGATGGAAACGAAGAAACATCCATGCTGCTGAAATTCATCGCCCACAGTACTCCTTCCGATTCCAGCTTCCTTTCAGAGTATGTGCGCAGAAACGGCAAGGGACTTGAAACCATACGCATGGCCAAGAACTGGTTTGCTGACGGTTTGAAAATCATCTTCCCAAGCACACGCCTGCAGGGAATTTCTTTCCTTACTGAAAACAATGATGAGCTGCAGGAAACGACACGCTCACTTCTTGCCTACTTCAACACGGGCATTTCAGACGTGCGCCTGTATAAAATCAAGAAGGAAGATGTGAACTTATCTTCTGATTTGCTTGACAACATACTCAGCAAGGCCAAGAACGGCAAGACGTACAGCATGGCTGCCACAGTTGGAGGTGAAATGCTTCTTTTCGAGGTGAATGCCAACGGAGGATATGAGATTTACAAGCAGAAGGCTGTCCACCGGAATCTTACTTCCGGCACAGAGGTTGTTTTTGATCTGAGCGAAGAATCTGATGGCAGCATCCGGTTGCTCGACTTCATCCCAATGCTCATCGATTTGAAGCAAAATGAAGTTGACTATCTCATCGACGAGATTGACCGCAGTATGCACCCGATGCTCTCGCAGAAAATTTTAGAGTGCTATTTTTCAGGACTGGAGTCTGGAAGAGACACTCAACTCATCTTCTCTACTCATGAATGCGACCTGCTCAACCTCGACCTTATCAGAGCTGATGAAGTCTGGTTTGCCGAGAAGGGAAAGGATGGGGCATCTCATCTTACATCCTTGGCAGAATTCAAACCTCGTGAAGATGTCCGCAAGGGTTATCTATTAGGACGCTACGGAGCCATTCCGTTGCTTCCCAAGGAGGCGATGAAGTGGTGATGAACGGAGAATAACACTATTCACACTCTCTCGGAGGGTGTGACAGAAGTTCTTTTTGTACAAACACTCCTTTCTCGAACTTCCATTTTCCAAACTCATAATCAACGGCAGAACCACGGCTGAAAGATTCAATAATCTTTTCTTTTTCGTTAAGCGTAGGATTGGGAATTTCACGGAATGATGGAACAAACAAGAACTTCTGCTTAACTTCATTCCAAACATAAGCATCCCAATATACCACACCTTGATTTCCGAATTGTCCCAAATATACCAACAGGTCTTTATTGCCATCAAACGTCACATCAGCCATCAGACAGCTATCCTTCCGGCCACCATTTGGGTCAAAAGTATCGTCCTTTGGATAAGAGAAAGGTATAATTTGTACTGTTTTCTCCCCTCGCATAATAAATACTTCAAAATCGAAATCCTTGGACTTGGGAGATTGTGTTCTTATAACAGCGTTAAGCGTATCTTCCGATGCAATATCTTGCTTGGTAAAGACTTTGCCCGAAATCACACTATCGGTGTCAATAGACATGCTGTCTTTGGTAGGGTTTCCCTGCCCCACCTTACTTTCCTTACAACCGAAGATCAACATCAAAGAAAGTATTACTAATGTACTATCGATAATTCTTTTCATTGTCTTTAAATATTTTGATCATTTCATTGCGTTATTTTTCTTATATAAGATAAGAAGGTACTACTATGACATAATTCAAGTTCCCTACCCAACCCCTATTCTTTTGGATCAATGTCAAATGGAAGCAATGGAGTATTATCATCATTGCCACTATTGAATCGGTCGAAATCCGAGATATAGGAACGGTCTTGAATAACCTTATATTTCTCATACTCAGAATAAGCCTTTTCTCTGGCTTCTTCTTGCGAAACCTTACCTGCACTACTCTTAGTATCATAGTCCATAGTTTCAAGCAACAGCTTCAGGCGATTCTTCCAATCCTCCATCGTAGTAGCAATGTGTCGTCTTGCACGAGATTCTGCGAGATCCAGGAAACTTGTTGTTATTGCGTTGAGCTGAGACAATTCTTCATCAGAAAGATAGTTCTTTGCGACTATCGTATCAGACTTTTGAACTCTTCCATCCGGTGCTTTCTTCCATGTAGTCAATCCCATGTGAGGCATTTCCGCATCAGCCCGCTCATAAACAATCTCGGCTGCCGTATGATTGGTAACCGCCAGGTGCATCATATTCTGCACCATCTTATAGAAGAGTTTGGTACTTTCAGCCTTTGCATCATAATCTGCACTACACTCTGCATAAATATCAGTTATCTTCTGGTAGTATCTACGTTCTGAAGTGCGGATTTCACGGATGCGTTCCAGCAAATCGTCAAAATAATCCTTGCCGAAGTGCTTACCTTGCTTCAAACGTTCATCATCCAAGACATAACCCTTAATGATGAACTCCTTCAATACAGAGGTTGCCCATATACGGAATTGGGTTGCCTGATAGCTGTTCACTCGATAACCAACAGCAATGATTACATCAAGATTGTAGAACAAAGGAGCACGCTCAACATCACGCTCTCCCTCCAGTTGAACTTGTTGAATTTTTCTACAAGTTGCCTCTCTTTGCAATTCACCAGACTCATAAATCTGAGAAATATGATAAGTGATAGTTGCTCTATCAACACCAAACAAAGCAGCCATCCTTTTCTGTGACATCCAAAAAGTTTCGTTGTTGAAAATCACTTCAATGCGAGTCTCACCCTGTGCAGTTTTATACAGTAAGATATTGGATTCCAGTGAGTTCTGCATAAGTTCGGTTGTAGATACGGATTGAGAAAAATAGGCTCTTGCCTGCTTCACCAATAACTTCCTTGAATCAGCATTCTCAGAAATGATCATACAAGCCATACGGGATAGATGGAAAGCTTCGACCTTGCGAAACGCTCCATTACCCACCTTGAACATGTCAACCGCATGGTTGAAATGTTCGTCCATATTCATACCTTTTTCACTGGCAACTTTGATTGCTTTGTCTATTACATTCTGGAATTTCCAATATCCCGAATAGCCCATCGCATTACAAAGATCACGTGAGCTCCAGTATTCTTTCCCGTTACCATCCACTTTTCGAATTTCTTCGAATGTCGGACGCATTTCAGGCACATTATTTTCATCCATATCTCTTATCCGTTTCTTTTGTATTGACGTTCTACAACATTGAATAGCAAAAATACGAAAAAAAGATGAAAATCGCCTCTATTCAGTTACAAGATGTATGATTTTTAATGTTATTTATGCAAAAAGAAAGATACATGTCAGAATATATTGATTTTATCGCTTATCAAGACGATGCAATAATCCAGCGTCCCTTACGTTATTACAGAAGAAGAGGACAACCGCATCCGCAACCGAAGGGAGACCTTCATCAGGGAAACGGGCACCGAAAAAACGGTACTCATCACGATGATCACCTCCTATGGACTTGCGCTGGGCGGCTATTCTGATGACATTCAATACCAGCTGACGATGGCAGATTTATTCAGATAAAAGCCGACCTCTCAAAAATGGTAAAAAACCACGTTTTAGCACGAAAATGCAGATTTTGAGTGTTTATAAAGGTTAAACATGTTAAATCTTCAACCCCTAAAAATGGGTGTTTGTAAAGATAAGTGACATACAAAATGAATGAAATCAAGAGAAATCAAGTGAAAACACGAAAATCGTAAGTAGCTGATAATCAACTTTCTTTTCATTCAGAAGGAAAGCGGCTCACAAATAGCACGTTAGTACTTAACCGATTGAGAATCAACGACATTCACTATTTGTGTGGGAAAGTGAAAGGCGTAAAAAAGGGCTTAAAAAGATACTTGAAAAAAGTAGGAAAGTAGGACTAAAAAGCACTGAATATCAGATAATTAAACTGATAAAAAACCTTACATTTTAGCCCGGCTTTTATATGGCTCAAACCTATGTTAAACAACTGGTATTCAGTTGGTTACGCATGGTGCATCGGGAAGTAACAGAAATAGAAATAGGGAATGCAATGCGTTCCCTATTTGCTTTTATACATTACTTCCCCCACTCCTTCTTAACATTAAAGCAGGGACAGGCTTTGTTGGCGAACTCATTATGCCCATGAATCGTGGCTAATGGGAACTCTTCCTTCAGCTGCTCGATGAGGGCCTGGATGAAAGGGTAAAATCAGCTATTCTTGGGCTAAAAACGCGGGGTTGTAATCAGAAAACTCTGATTTTTCCGTTTTTTATCGCTGAAAATTGGTATTGGGAAAATGCATAAAAAGCGAATTCTATTATTATAAAAGTAAATATATATTTCATCCGCATCCCAATATATGTACTTCACCTCATACACAAAATATACAAACTAAATAGTTATACAACAATAAGTTACGCCTTTTCATCTTAGTATTGTTATTATGTAGTTTCTAGCTTTCCGGACTATTGCTACGTCAATATTTTATAATCTACTAGCAAAGATAATAAAAAGTTAGCAAACCCAAGAATTTTATCACGTTATTTAACGGA
>NZ_CDRSSE010000077.1:0-6845 GCF_977051555.1 Segatella sp. | reverse complement strand
ACCAGAAGGAGAAAGAAAAACTTCCGATTACCTATATGAAGAAGTCGCTCTATCTCCCTACTCTTCTGTTCTTCCTGGCAGCCTGGGGCATCACCTATTATATACTGATAACTTTCACCAACTCTACAGTTCCTCTGCAAGACAGTTTCACCAATGCCCTGAGCTTTGTGGGTCTCTGGGCGCTGGCACGCAAATATATCGAGCAGTGGTTCTTCTGGATTATCGTAGATGCCGTTTGCTTCTATCTCTATATCATCAAAGGCATCCCATTCAAGGCAGGACTTTACGGTCTCTACGTCATCATCGCCGTAGCCGGATACTTTAAATGGAAGAAGATGATAAAAAAGAGTTGATAGTTAATAGTTCAGATATTATAGACGGAAAAAGGAAGCCAAGGCAAAAACAAACTTGCCAGGCTTCCTTTATTTCATTTATATAAACAAGAACCACTATACCAAGGTTCCGCGCTTAAACTTATCCTATCAGCGAAAAGCACATCCTTTATGCCCTTTTCACCTTTAATCCGTTTTCGATACTAACCAGTTCATCGCTGAATCCAGCATCAATCTTCAGTCTTTCTTCCACTTTAGAACAACTGTGGATAACTGTGCTATGATCGCGATTACCAACAAGTTTGCCGATTCTCGAAGCAGGCATTTTGGTATATTTCTGTGCCAGATACATCGTTACCTGTCTTGCCACTACATAATCACGCTTACGGCTCTTGCTGTTCACGGCAGTAACCGTTACATTATAATGATGGCAAACCGTTTCAACGATGTCATCGATGGTGAGCGGCTTATCATCGACCTTCACCGCACGCTTGATGACGCGCTCGGCAAGACGGATATCAATGCTGCTGTTATAAACGATGCTGTAAGCCAGAAGACCATTGATGGCTCCCTGCAAATCGCGCACACTTCCGTTACAGGTCTGGGCGATGAAAGAGATGACATCTACCGGAATCTTCAAACCGTCACGACGGATCTTATTGCTCAGGATATCCACACACAACTGGATATTCGGCTTCTCCAACTCGCAGACCAGACCGCAAGAGAAACGGGTGAGCAGACGGTCTGGCATATCCTTCAACTCTACCGGAGGGCGGTCGCACGCCAGGATAATACGCTTTCCGTTGCGGAAAAGGTGGTTGAAGATATGGAAGAAGGTGTTCAGCGTCTTCGCCTTACCAGCCCACTCCTGGATATCATCCACAATCAGCATATCGATAGACTGATAGAAGTTGATGAAATCATTGCTCGCATTATGGAGCACGGCATCAGTATACTGGGTCTGGAAAAGACGGGCACTCACATAGAGCACACGCTTCTGAGGATACATCTGCTTCGCTTTCAGGCCGATGGCATTTACCAGATGCGTCTTACCGCTACCCGAAGGTCCGTAAATGAACATTGGGTTAAACTGGGTGGTATTGGGATGCTCGGCAATAGACAATCCTACGGAACGAGGCAGCTTATTGCTGTCACCCTCCATATAATTGTTGAAAGTAAGCTTCGGGTCTAACTGCGTATCAATGTCTTCCTGCTGCTGGGGAGCGGCAGGCTGGGCAGCCGTCTGCTGGGCACGCTCACGAGTTTGCTTTGCCATATCAGCATCGTCTGGATCTGCCTCTATATCTTGAGAAAGCTTATGCTCCTTATCGGTTACAACACGATAAGTGAGACGGATTCCTTCACCAAAATTACGATGCAGCACCTTACTTAACAAGTCAACGAAGTTCTGTTCCAAGTACTCGTATACGAACGGACTCGGAACCTGCACCAACAAAGTCTTTGTCGACGGCTTGTACGATTCAAAGACGATTGGCTTGAACCATGTGTTATATTGCTGCTCTGTTACATTGTCCTTTATGAGCAAAAGACTGTTGTCCCAGAGGGCTTTTGGACTTGCTAACATTGATTACTAATATTATTAATACTTTAATTCACAAATGACGGGACGCACCAAAAGATGCGAAATCACGTGCAAAGTTACAAAAAAAATAGGAGAAATGCAAATCTCCTTATTTAAAACATTTTAATAGATAGACTTTAAATTACTGAATACCAAACACTTGTCTAAAATACAAATATAGCAGACTGAAATTCAGTGAAACAATAATGTAACGTCCCCGAAACGGCTAACAAACAAACAGTTTGCGAGTCATTTCGGGGCGTGAAACATACCGAATCTTATTTAGACTAAATTTATTTAGCTTTGACTCTTTTTACTTGTCTTTTCTGCCGAAAACAGAGAAATGGACATAGCGTTTCGGATGTGCCTTCAAGTCGATAACCAGAGAGTCGGCATGACTCATGGTTGACGTCAGATTGTCGTACAGCTTGGTATCGTTCATCAGCAATCCGAGGCTGCCCTGGTTACTGTTCAGCTTCTCAGTAAACTGATGAGCACTCTCCAAAGTCTGGTTCACCTTGTTCAAAGTGCCCTGCACATCAAGACTGGCCAGATTAGCTGTGAGGCGGTTGGTATTATCCAGCACGCCATTTGCCTTTCCAATCATACCCGGAACCTGCTTGTTGAGTCCTGCCATCAGGGTATTCAGTTCACGTGTAGAAACGGTGAGGTTGCTTGTAATGGTTTCCACATTATGCAGCGAAGCAGCCAGAGCCGGGTCAGCCAGCAGCGCATTCACGCTGGTAAGGATAGAATCCAACTTAGGCAACATCTTTTCCACTACCGGAACCAGGTTGGCAGCCTTATCCATCATGCCTCCATTTACAGCACCCGGAATGATACCACCCGGTTCTACTCTTTCGCGCGGATTGTTTGCCAGAAGCAGATTCACCTGCAGGTTACCCATCAGGTCTTTTACTATTTCGGCTTTACTGCCCTGCGGGATTCTCAAATCCTTGATAATATCCACCTTTACTTTGATAGGACCATTCTCCTTGTAATCATATTCCAAACCATCCACGGTACCGACCTTATAACCATCCGCATAAATAGGCGTAGAGGCACCCAGTCCCTGGATGTCATCAAACGTCATATAGTAGGCGTTGTTGGTAGAAAACAGATTCATGCCTTTCAGAAAATTGATTCCGAAATACATAACCAAAATACCGACAATAGCTACAAGAGCTATCTTGATTTCTTTTGTTAGCTTCATATTTATCTCTTTATATATTCGTGCTTATATCTTATCCTTACTCAGGTCAATCAGCGGTTTCTGTTCTGTTTGAACTCACGTATCGCCTGATTCACATCATATTTCTTTCCATTCTTGAAAGCTATGATGAAAGCTTCCGGGAACTTCTCGGCAAGCGTCTTGCGCAAGCGGAAAATCTCATTATAGTTGGTAGAGGCTCCCATCGTATATTTCACCATATTGCCTTCCTGATAACTGTCATAACCGGTTTCGCCCTTAAAATGGGCATCGCCCTTGCGGAGCGTGCGGTTGCTGACAAATATCTGAAGCTTGAAGACAGGCGCATCGGCTACATTGGCTTTCTGCTGAACCGGCTTGTTCTGCTGAGACGTTCTGTTCTGCTGCGTCTGTCTGCTCTGCTGAGCCGGCTTATCCTGCTGGTTCTGTCTTCTGTTCTGCTGAACCGTTCTGGCTTTTTCCGCTCTGGTTTCCACATGCTTCACCATTCTTCTCGGAGCAGTATCCACTTCCTCTGCACGGCGCTCATCCTGCTCCTGCTTCGTATCAGAAACGATCTTGGCAACCGACACCGATTCGGTATCTGCAGCACGATAAGGAACCGAGATGGATTTATCGTATTTATTGCGATATTGCGCAAAACCTTCGTAGATGCCTCGGGCAATATCATCCACCCTGCTGGCATCGTTGAGCAGTCTTTCTTCGTCAGCAGTAGTGATGAAACCGAGCTCTATCAGACAGCTAGGCATCGAAGTTTCTCTGAGAACCAGGAATCCAGCCTGATGCACGCCCTTATCCGGACGGTTGGCACTGTTGCATACCTTTCGCTGGATATTGCGCGCAAGTTCTACGCTTCTTTCCATATTCTTACCCTGTATGAACTCGAAGATGATGTAACTCTCAGAAGATCTTGGGTCGAAACCCTGATAGGTCTGCTGATAGCCCTTCTCCATCGAGATAACGGAGTTCTCTCGCATAGCCACATCGAGATTATCCTTGGCACGGTGCATACCGAGCGTATAGGTTTCAAAACCGCGGGCTATCTTACCGGCTGGCAGCGCATTGGTATGTACCGAGATAAACAGGTCGGCATTGGCGCGGTTGGCGATGTTGGCACGCTCCTTCAGAGGAATGAAGACATCCGTCTTGCGGGTATAGATAACTCTCACATCCGGCATATTGCGCTCAACATATTTGCCAAACTGCAATGCCACAGAGAGATTGATATTCTTTTCTTTGGAAATAGCACCAAGTGCACCCGCATCATGACCGCCATGACCTGGGTCGATAACGAGCGTGAAACGGCGGTTGGCGCCTGTCGCTGTCAGCACCAACATACACAATAGGGTCAATATGAGTGTTATTTTCTTCAACATATCTTTCTGATGATTTTGCAAAATTACTACTTTTGTATCAGAAAACCTAAATCTACTATAAAGTTTTATCATTTGTTAATACAACTTCTACCCCTGCACCATCACAGTCTGCTCCAAAAGGAGGATTAACTTTGGTAATGGCGAGTTGTATTTTCTGAATAGTCGGATATTCTGCAAAGAGTCGCTTTCCTATCCTTCCGGCTACATGTTCCAGCAGTTTGCTAGGTATCTCCATCTCCTGTTTCACGAGTTCATAGAGTTCTGCATAGTTGAGGGTTCCAGCCAGTTCATCGGTTTCCATGGCTCTGGAGAAATCATAGCTGACATTCAGATTCACCACATAATCGTTGCCCACCTGGGTTTCCTGTGGCAGAACGCCGTGATAGGCATGGAAACGGACGTTCTTTAAGTATATCTTACTACTAAAAAGCATAGTTTATATCAGTTTCAGCCTTGGGGGATTAGGATTCGGAATCGCTATCATCGTAAAGTTTCATCAGGCTGCCGTCCTTCAGATATCTCTTCAGGGCTGTCACAACACCTTTCTTCCAGGTATTGATGTTATCTGAAGTAAGCTGGAGCTGATAAACGAGTTTGATGACATGTTCGATAGGCATACGGTAGCGCAGCACACCGGAAATCAGCTTGGCATAGTTCCAGTATTCAGGATTAAACTTCTCGCTCAATCCCTCAACCGTAATCTTATAGCCTCGCTTGTTCACAAACTGGAAGTCGTATCGCTTCAAGCCTCCGTCCAGAATAGTCTTCACAATCTTGCCTTTGCTTACAGATTTAGGCAGCATGATACCCTCGTCCTCATCCTGCAAACCCGTGAAGATTTCGTATGGATGACCATCGAGCAATCCTACCAGAGCCACCCATTTCTCCTTATTATTCTGGAATCTCACCACATCGCATTCCAGTTCTCTAGGTCTCACCTCCATCACTTCAGGAGAGAAAACAGGAAGATGAGTTTCCTCTGAAACAACATTGGCTATCTGATCATAGAGTTTATTCCAATCAGACTGTTCTACATGATAATTCTGATGAAGTGTTGCCAGATTAGCATTCAATTCATCTATAAGAGCCTTGGAAGCCTCTTCAAAAGTCATATTTTCAGTATATTTCATATCAAACGTTTCATATTTAGGTGCAAAATTAAACTTTTATTTCTAAAATCTGAAACGTTTTGGCATATATTTCACTAAAAAAGCGAAAGAAAGACAACTTTTTGGGAAACTTTCACTAACTTTGCAGCAAAAATAGGGTTCTGAAATGGAACAGAACTCCTATATATATAATAAGGTATAATGATAAAATAAAAAAGATATGGAATCGATTAAGAACAGAACAAGCATCAGAAAATATGCAGAGAAGGAAGTATCTGAAGAACTCCTGAACCGCCTTTTGGAAGAGGCAGAGCGTACCCCGACAATGGGAAACCTGCAGCTTTACAGCGTTGTGGTAACAAGAAGTGAAGAAGGAAAGAAGGCGCTGGCGCCAGCCCACTTCAACCAGCCGATGGTAACAGAAGCCTCTGTCGTCCTCACCATCTGTGCCGATTATCGTCGCACAACCCTCTGGGCAGAGAACCGCAAGGGAACCCCGGGCTATGACAACATTCTCTCTTTTATGAATGCAGCTACCGATGCCCTTCTCTTTACCCAGACCTTTACCAATCTGGCAGAAGAAGCCGGTTTAGGCACCTGTTTCCTGGGAACTACGGTTTATATGCCAAAGATGATCATCGACACTCTGAAGCTCCCTAAGCTCGTAATGCCAGTAGCCACATTGACCATCGGATGGCCGGCAGAACATCCAGCCCTGAGCGACCGTCTCCCTCTGCGCAGCATCATCCACCACGAGCATTTCGAAGATTACACCCCAGAAAAGATAGATGACTTCTATGCAGAGAAGGAAGCTCTTGAAGAAAACAAGGAGTTTGTACGCATCAACAACGTAGAGACCCTAGCCCAGGTTTTCACCGACATCCGATACACAAAGAAGGATTGCGAGGCGATGAGCGTTGGGTTTATCGAAGCCCTCAAGCAACAAGGATTTATTTAAAGAGGGTGTGTCATAAGTCTAGATAATGGCAGCAAGGTCGGGCTGAAAGCCCAAAAGCTCCTAGCCCAGGGCATCGCCCTGGGTAATGTTGACAAAAAGCAAAGTCGCCCTGAAAGGGCAAAAGCTTTCAATATCAAAGCTTTTGCCCTTTCTATTATATTTGCACTTGGAAAAATAAAGAGGTAAAAATCTTTATATCTGCAAACTTTTGTTAACTTTGCAGAATAAATAGATAAGTACAATAAAAAAAGAAGAATACTCCATATCCAGCGTTAACC
>NZ_CDRSSE010000076.1:0-7096 GCF_977051555.1 Segatella sp. | reverse complement strand
ATATGATTCCAGAAGCTACCCTGATGGTAGTTCTGTTGATCACTTTCATTGCTGACTTCTGCAGTTCCAAGAGCGCAGACCGTAAGTGGTTCAATCCTCTGGTATGTCTCTTGATGGTGGCTCACATTGCCATCAACATCTTCCCAACAGAAGCCACAGAGGCATTTGGCGGCATGTACACCACAAGTCCTGCTGCCGGTGTCTTGAAGACTATCCTGGCGCTGGGTACCCTCATCGTGATGGTACAGGCTAAGGAGTGGTTGAGCCGTGAGGACACAGCCTTCAAGGAGGGTGAGTTCTATATGCTGATTATCTCTACCTTGCTCGGTATGAACATGATGGTTAGTGCCAACCACTTCCTCCTGTTCTTCCTCGGCCTCGAAATGGCATCTGTGCCAATGGCTTGCTTGGTAGCATTCGATAAGTACCGTCACAATTCTGCTGAGGCAGGTGCCAAGTTCATCCTTACTGCTACTTTCTCTAGTGGCGTGATGATCTACGGTATCTCTCTGCTCTATGCAGCTTGTGGTACTTTGTACTTCAACGATATGGCAAACGTTATCTCTGCATCTCCATTGACAATCGCCGGTATGGTATTCTTCTTCAGTGGTCTCGGTTTCAAGATTTCCTTGGTTCCTTTCCACTTCTGGACAGCCGATTCATACCAGGGTGCACCAACTACTGTTACAGGTTATCTGTCAGTAGTATCTAAGGGTGCTGCAGCGTTCACTCTCTGCGCTATCCTGATGAAGGTGTTCCAGCCAATGGTAGAGTACTGGACTGTGTTGCTTTACATCGTGATTGTACTTTCTATCACTATCGCCAACCTGTTTGCCATCCGTCAGAGCGACCTGAAGCGTTTCATGGCATTCTCTTCTATCTCTCAGGCAGGTTACATCATGTTGGCTGTGGTAGGTAACTCAGCGATGAGCGTGAGTGCTTTGACTTACTATGTACTGATTTATGTAGTAGCCAACCTGAGCGTGTTCACCATCATCTCATCTATTGAGGAGCACAACAATGGTACTGTTCAGATGGACAGCTACAATGGTTTGTACAAGACCAATCCACGTCTGGCGTTCCTGATGACTTTGGCATTGTTCTCATTGGGTGGTATTCCTCCATTCGCTGGTATGTTCTCGAAGTTCTTCGTGTTCATGGCAGCCGTTGGAACTCACGATATCCACACCACATTGGGAGCATGGGCATACGGCGTAGTATTCATCGCGTTGGTAAATACAGTTATCAGCTTGTACTACTATCTGCTCATCGTGAAGGCAATGTTCATCAAGCACAGCGATAATCCGCTTCCTACTTTCCAGAGCGCATGCTCAACCAAGTTGGCGCTTGCAATCTGCACCGTAGGTATCGTAGCATTTGGTATTTGCTCATTCGTCTTCGACTGGATTTCAGTGGCAGTGAATGCGTAAATCATCAATAATTTATAAAAATCCCAGCAATCGGTAAAAGATTGCTGGGATTTTTTGGTATTGTCTGAATTTTGCAGTAATTTTGCACCCCGAAAGAGGCATGGTGCCTCAAGTAATCAATAATAAATATTAATTAATCAATATAAAAAGGATGGATAAGTTACCAATGAATGATGTTCCGATGCTTGTAAGCGCTATCAACTTCCTGCTTCGTGACCACGAGTTTGAAACACTCGATGAGATTTGTAATCACTTTAATGTGAACCGTGCGGCATTAGAAGCCAAATTGGCTACCCAAGGATTTGAGTGGTCAGAGCAACAGAAGAAATTCTGGTAAAACCCACACGCTCAGAAAAGTATAGTCAGCACGCCCTGTAAGGGCAGAAGCTCCTAGCCCAGGGCAACACCCTGGGTAAATATAATTGCATTTAAAACGCCCTGTAAGGGCAAAAGCTTTTAAAAAAATATAAATTGTAAATTATAAATTAATTATGACTCCTCCTCGACCCTTGTGGAAGTCTGTACAAGACTATGTTTTGATTGCGATAGGTATGATATCCTACGCTATAGGATGGAACGTGTTCCTCTTGCCAACCAATGTAACAGCAAGCGGACTTCCTGGTATCTCCAGTATTATCTATTGGGCAACCGGTTGCCCTGTGCAAATTCCGTATTTTATCGTCAACGCCACCTTATTAATATGTGCGTTCAAGATTTTAGGAGCAAAGTTCTGTGTCAAGACTGTTTATGCCGTAATAGTGGTAACCATCCTGACCTCTTTCTTCTCCAGCCGTTTAGGTGATGTTCATCTTTTGGAAAACCAACCTTTATGGGCTGCTTTCCTGGGTGCCGTTTTCTGTGGCTGCGGAATCGGACTCGGTTTCTCTGTTGGTGGAAGTACGGGTGGTACGGATATCATCGCAGCCATCGTCAACAAGTATCGCGACATTTCTCTAGGTAGAGTGATTATGATATGCGACATCTTCATCATCAGTTCCAGCTATCTGGTGGTACACGATTGGGAGAAGGTGTTATATGGTTATGTAGTTCTTTGCGTTCAGGCATTCTGCATCGACCAGGTAGTAAACAGCAGAAGACGAAGCGTACAGTTCTTTATCATTTCACAGAAGTATGAGGAGATAGGCAAGCGCATCAATGTAGATGCTGATAGGGGAGTAACGGTGGTGAATGCCAGCGGTTTTTATTCCGGTCAGGATGTGAAGATGCTTTTCGTGTTAGCCAAGCAGCGTCAGGCTCCTGCTATCTTCCGTCTTATCGGCGAGATTGATCCTCATGCCTTCGTCAGTCAGAGTGCCGTTATCGGTGTGTATGGTGAAGGTTTTGACAAGATAAAATATAAAAGCAAAAAAGAGCACGGAGTTTAATATTCCGTGCTTTTTTTATACAGTTCTGCTTACGAAAAAGATTGTTACGTGCGTATGTTTGGTTCACTAAAATGAAGATATCGGATAGATTCAAATTTTAGGAGGTAATATAGTTCATATAGCCAAAATACCAATAATTTTTAGCAATACAAAGAAAAGGAGACAGATTCTTTGGCATATTCAGATAAATTTCTTATTTTTGCAAAGGTAAATTATAAAAAGGAGCAATCATGAATCAGAATATGAAACGTTTGCCTTACGGCATCAATGACTTTGAGGCGGTAATAGAACAAAATCAATATTATGTGGATAAGACGATGTATTTGCCTTTGTTGGAAAACCAACCTAGCAACATCTTCTTTATTCGTCCACGCCGGTTTGGTAAGAGCATATTCCTGAGTATGCTCCATGCTTATTACGACTGTAGCAAGAAAGAGAAATTCCAAACTCTTTTCGGTGATTTATGGGTTGGTAAGCATCCTACTCCTTTGCAGGGAAAGTATCAGATTCTTCACCTTGATTTCTCGTATGTGGGTGGTGGTATCGAAAAGTTGGAGGAAAACTTCAATATGTATCTGCGTGTCAAATTGGACGGTTTCATGCGAGTTTACCAAGAGTTTTATCTGGCAGATTTTAAGGAGAGATTCTTTAAGTCAGATTCTGGTACGGAGAAACTGGCTTTGCTTCAGGATGAGACTGCAGCCAAGGGCATTCCTCTCTATCTGATCATCGATGAATATGACAATTTCACCAATACCGTGCTCAATGAGCAGGGCGAGAATGTATATTGGGCAATCACCCATGCCGACGGCTTCTACCGTGATGTCTTCAAGAAGTTCAAGGGTATGTTTGAACGTATTTTCATCACAGGTGTCAGTCCTGTTACCTTGGACGATGTGACGAGTGGATTCAATATTGGCTGGCATATCTCCACCAAGCCAGAGTTCAATCAGATGTTGGGCTTCTCTTTGGAGGAAGTGCGCAAGATGTTTGCTTATTACAAGGAAATGGGGGGTATTCCTGCAACAAGTGACATCGAGGCAATGATAGACGAGATGAAGCCTTGGTATGATAACTATTGTTTCTCAGAGGATGCTCTGCATACTCAGAGTAAAGTGTTCAATAGTGATATGGTCATCTATTATCTCCGAAATTATATAGATAGGGGAGAAGCTCCAAAGCAGATGATAGATCCAAACACGAAGACAGACTACAACAAGATGAAGAAACTTCTTCAGTTGGATAAGTTGGATGGCGACCGCAAAGGTGTTATCCGCACGATAGCCGAGACGGGGCAGATTGTGGCTCCTTTGACAGAAACCTTTTCTGCCTATAGGTTGACCGACCCTCAGATATTTACGAGTCTGCTGTTTTTTTATGGTATGTTGACCATCAAGGGAACTCGTGGCGATAAGATGATATTGGGTATTCCAAACAATAATGTCCGTAAGCAGTACTATGGCTATTTGATGGACTTGTATGAGGAAAGGTCATACGTAGATACCAACCAACTTACTGATTATTATTATGATATGGCGTACGAGGGTAAGTGGCGTGAAGGATTACAGTTTATGGCAGATGCCTATTCCAAGGTATCGTCAGTTCGTGACGGCATAGAGTCGGAGCGTAATCTTCAAGGTTTCTTCATGGCATATCTGAATTTGAACAATTACTATTATACCGCACCGGAGCTAGAGTTGAACCATGGCTATTGTGATTTTTTCCTTTTGCCAAATCTTACTCATTATGCTACGAAGCATAGTTATATCCTGGAGCTGAAGGTGTTGTCGAAGAAAGATTACGAGTCAAAGCCAGAGGATGGCAAACTTTCTAAGGCAGAAGCACAATGGCAAGAGGCTGAGGAACAAATCAAGCGATATGCCGCAGCTCCAAGGGTCGAGGCGCTGCGTCAGGGTACAATGCTCCATAAAATCATCATGCAGTTTGTAGCAGGTAAGTTGGTGAGGATGGAGGAAGTGGTATGTTGAGAGATGTAGAATAAATTTAGTGTTCAAAGAGCACGGAGTTTAATATTCCGTGCTTTTTTTATGCATCAGGAAAAGTCAAGAGGGTGAATCATAAACTTATGACACACCCTCACTTTACCAAAAGAGCAAGTCTGGGTTCGGTAAGTCCAGTGGAAGGGTAGTGACTCAAGTAGTTCAGTCGAGTAACTCAAGTAGTTCAGTAAGCGAGTTCAGACGTCTCAGTTAGCTGATGCAGACGTCTCGATAAGCTTACAGATACGTCTCCGTTAGCTTACGCAGTAATATCTGTAACCCGATGCAGCCATATTCGTAACCCGATGCAGTCATATCCGTAACCCGATGCAGTCATATCCGTAACCCAGCGCAGCCATATTCGTAACCCAGCGCAGCCTTCATATGAACAAATTTTATGTAATCATCTATCATCCATCACGATTTGCATGTATCATACATCTTAATATGTTAATATACAGATACTTGAATAGCGTGATAGATATTTCAAAAACGGAAATATCCCTCACGCTATCCATCACGATTTGGGGTTATCCCTCACGATTTTCTCACTACACTCTACCAGATACTGTTTCTTTGCAGCCGTGTTGCTAAAATAAAATTAATCTGCATTTTATTAGGATAAAGATGCTTTAGTTTCAAAAATAATCCGTATCTTTGCAGTCGTATTCTTCCCGATAGTAGTTCTTAAATGCTTAATCTGGTAGAATGAAATTTAGAAAGAGCGGACATTTGGGATGCTCATAATTTAATAATGGAGGATTGGATATGAATAAATTAACAAGAGAAGAGGCGCTTAGACGTTGGAAATCTGCCAAGGCCACAAAGAAAGCCATGGTTGACAAGATGCAGAAGATGCTTTATGAAGACAACAAATTACGTACAGGCGAGGAGCCTGTGAGATTTAATGTCTTGTAATGAAAGAATTAGCGACATCTTTATAATCCATTTCATGTTGTTTTTATATTACCATCAACAATTGCAGCAAAGCCTTAAAGCCGCCCTTGTTCTTTTCTTCTTTGAAAACATTGAGAACTTTATCGATGAGTCCGCAATAGTATTTAAAGGCCTCATCATAATTGAAGAATCTGAGATATGTAGTCATAATCTATGGGTTTAACGTCTTTTCTACAATAATAATCTAAGATTAGCGCACGTATTTCAGAAATAATTATTATTTTTACAATTGCATTCTACCGCAGAATGCCAATGGCAAGAGGCTGAGGAACAAATCAATCAATATGCCACAGCTCCAAGGGTCGAGGTGCTACGTCAAGGTACAACGCTCCATAAAATCATCATGCAGTTTGTAGCAGGTAAGTTGGTGAGGATGGAGGAAGTGGTATTTTAGGAGAAGTAACCATCAAAAGTAACTATCAAGGCGATAGAGTAACCAACAAAAGTAACCATCAAGAAGATAAAGTAACTATCAAAAGTAACCATGAAGAAAATATGCTTTAAAATGTAGAATCCTGTCGGCATCATAGTCAGCAGGATTCTCTTATAAACTTCTTCTTTCTAATTGTGTCCCTCATATAACTTTTTGAAATATTTTTAGCTAAAAGTTTTGTTGTTAAAAATAAAACTTGTACCTTTGCATCGGGTATCGTTCTAGGATTAGTATGGTTCCCAAGACATTGTGGGTAAAAACAAAAGCATTCGCTATTATTTCGCGTTTAGCCAAGAGCGTAGGAAACTCAATTTGGAATAACAAGCACGGAAATAATATGTGATAGGTGGTTCGTATATATATGTAGCCTCCAGTCAATCCGATTAAGCAATGCAAACACGCTATAGGCGTGATGCATTCTTATGGATTGACTGGGGCTCCATTCCTACGCCGCCCCGTGCTAAACGCGATAAGAGGCATCACGCCCTTTTTGTGTTTTAGCGGATTGATAGTTGGGTGCGTAACAACTATCAATAATTATGGCAAATAGTACATTATCAAATGCTAAGGCTGCCAAGAAAGACGAGTTCTATACCATGTTTTATGATATAGAAACCGAAATGGAAGCCTATCTCGATTACAATCCAAATGTATTTCGTGGCAAGACGGTTCTTCTGCCTTGTGATGACCCGGAGTGGAGTAACTTCACTAAGTATTTTGCACAGAATTTTAAAGATTTGGGTTTGAAGAAACTTATCTCAACGAGCTATGCTATCAATAGCAAGGTTATCAAAGCAGGAATTCAAACATCCTTTTTGGAAACAACTTCTCCAAAGTTTGACAAGTCTAAGACTAACACCCATGGTAAAATTTTTGTTTTAGAAAAAAAAA
>NZ_CDRSSE010000075.1:0-8051 GCF_977051555.1 Segatella sp. | reverse complement strand
AAGAGGGAATGACCATCGTGGTGGTAACCCACGAAAGCGGTGTAGCCAACGAGACCGATAAGGTTATCCATATCAAGGACGGACTCATCGGAAGCATCGAAGACAACAGAGACCATCATCTCGTATCAAAAGACTACGTAAAGTAAGTGAAGAGTGAAGAGTGAAGAATCCAATTGTCTTTCTCTGACATCTCTTCGGGGTTATTAATTTTTAAAACAATACACAATGCATATGAATTCTTCACTCTTCACTCTACACTCTTCACTCCTCTCAGAGGTTTGGAGCACGTCGAAGCGCAACAAGCTCCGCACTTCGCTTACGGGATTTGCCGTTGCCTGGGGAATCTTCATGCTGATATTCCTGCTGGGCGCCGGCAACGGACTGATTAATGCCCAGTTGCAGCAAAGCACCCGATTCCTAGCCAACTCTATGCGAGTATTCCCGGGCGAAACCTCCAAGGCTTACAAGGGACTGAAGGAAGGAAGAAGCATCACGCTCAACGACAAGGACATCCTCATCAGCAACAAGACCTATGGTCAATACGTAGATGATGTGGGCGGAAGATTGGAACAATATAACGTGAACATCAATTATGGCGATAATTATGTGGCAAGCCAGTCATTGGTGGGTGTGGCTCCTACACATCCCAAAATCGACAAGACGGAGCTGATAGCCGGACGATTCATCAACGAAATCGATATGAAGGAGCAGCGCAAGAATGTGGTGCTGAGCCGAAGCCAGGCCAAGGAACTCTGCAAAGACTACCGTTCGCTGGTGGGCAAGAACGTAAAGATCAGCAACCTCAACTTCCAGGTGGTGGGAATCTACAAGGATGATGAATCGCGCAACAATACCGAAGCCTTCATCGCCTACTCCACCATCAAGACCATCTACGCCAAGGGCGATGATGCAGGAAGTCTGGAGTTCACCATCAAGAATCTGAAGACCAAGGAGGACAACAAGCAGTTTGAGAAGAACTATCGCGCCAGCATCAACAACAACCATCAGGCAGCACCTGATGACGACCGAACCGTCTGGCTCTGGAACCGATACATGGACAATATCCAGATGAACCAGGGAATCGCCATCATGCAGACGGCCCTCTGGATTGTGGGTCTGTTCACCCTGCTGAGCGGAATCGTGGGCGTAAGCAACATCATGCTCATCACCGTGAAGGAGCGAACCCGAGAGTTTGGCGTAAGAAAAGCCATCGGCGCCAAACCTTGGTCGATACTGAAGCTCATCATCACCGAGAGTATCATCATCACCTCGTTCTTCGGCTACATCGGAATGGTCTGCGGCGTGGCAGCAAACGAAATCATGGATGCTACCATCGGCCACACCACCGTAGATACCGGACTATTTAAAGCCGCCATGTTTGTGAACCCTACGGTGGGCCTCGGCACCTGCATCGGCGCCACCATCACCATCGTCATCGCAGGCACCATCGCCGGACTCATCCCAGCCATCAAGGCTGCAAGAATCCGACCGATAGAAGCGCTGAGAGCAGAGTAATGCAAAATGTTGAATGTTAAGTGTTGAATGTTGAATTCATTCTTGCTTACACCTTGATTATATATATAGACTATACTATGCGATTAGATTTAGATACATATAAAGAGATTCTCGACACCATCACGAGGAACAAGAGCCGCAGTCTGCTTACGGGCTTCGGCGTGTTCTGGGGCGTGTTTATGCTCATCGCCCTGATGGGTGGCGGACAGGGACTGAAGGAGATGCTGCAAAACAACTTCACAGGCTTTGCCACCAACACAGCTATCATCTGGGCGCAGAACACCACCAAACCCTACAAGGGATTCAACAAGGGGCGCTCCTGGCAGATGGAAGAGAAAGACCTGGACAGATTGCGCCACCAGGTGCCCGAACTCGATGTCATTACCCCGCTGCTCTTCGGCGGCAACAAGTCGGTGGTGTTTGGCGACAAGAAATTCAGCGGCAGCACCCAGGGCGTAAATCCTGACTACGCCAAAGTTTCTGCACCACAGATGTTTTACGGCAGATACATCAACGAGATGGATGTGCGCCAGCAGCGCAAGGTTTGCGTCATCGGCAAACAGATTTACAAGAATCTCTTTCCTGGCGGCGGTGATCCGTGCGGCAAGAGCGTAAGAGTAGATTCTACCTATTATATGGTGATAGGCGTAGATTACCGCTCGGGCAACGGCGTGAACTTCGGCGGTCGTGCCGATGAAACCATCACCCTGCCCCAATCGGTTTTGCGCAGCGCTTATAACCGGGGTAAGGCGGTTGACATCATCGCCACCACCGGCAAACCGGGCGTAGTAATGAGCAGCATTGCCCAGCGGATGAGAGAAACCGTAGCAAGAGCCCACAGCATCGACCCTACGGACGAAAAAGGCATCATGGTGTTCAATACCGAAGTTCTCTTCCAGATGCTCGACAACCTGTTCAAGGGTGTCAACTTCCTCATCTGGCTGGTAGGCATCGGTACCCTTCTTGCCGGCGCCATCGGAGTTTCCAACATCATGATGGTAACGGTAAAGGAGCGAACCACCGAGATAGGCATCCGCCGAGCCATCGGAGCCACGCCTAAGATGATACTCTCGCAAATCATCTCCGAGAGTATTCTCCTCACCCTGGTAGCCGGCATGAGCGGCATCCTCTTCGGTGTTGCCATCCTGCAGATGCTGGAAGTAGGAAGTACCACGGATGGCATTCTTACCGCCCACTTTCAGGTAGATTTCTGGACGGCCATCTCTTCAGCCATCCTCATCTGCATTCTCGGCGGCCTAGCCGGACTCGCCCCTGCATGGCGAGCCATGAGTATCAAACCGGTAGATGCAATGAGAGACGAATAGGAGTGAAGAACGAAGAGTGAAGAGTGAAGAATTCACTTGTCCTCTAAATGATAACTCCTGACAAATAATAATATTAACGAAATAAGAATGAAAGACGAAAGTAAAGCAATTGAATTCTTCACTCTTCGTTCTTCACTCTTCACTTAAACTTACGATATGAAAAAGTATTCAAAGTTGATTGTTGCGGCGATAGTCGCCTTGATCTTCATCGGAACCTTCGTGTTCCTTTATGAGAAATCACAGCCTAAGCCTGTGGAATATACCGAGTTTACCCCAAAGATGGGCGATGTGTTGAAAACCACGGTGATTACGGGTAAGATTGAGCCTCGCAACGAGGTGAATGTAAAGCCTCAGATTAGCGGTATCATCACCGAAATCTGCAAGCAGGCAGGCGATTTCGTGCAGGCAGGCGAGGTTATCGCCAAGGTAAAGGTGATTCCGGATATGGGACAGCTCAGTTCGGCTCAGGCACGTGTGCGCCTTGCAGAAATCAACCTAAAACAGGCACAGGTGGATTATGGTCGCGAGGAACAGCTCTTCAAGAAGCAGCTGGTCAGCGCCGATGAGTTTGATAAGGTAAAGCAGGCGATGAAACAGGCACGCGAGGAAGTTACCGCTGCCGAAGATGCTCTCCAGGTGGTGCGTGATGGTGTAAGCAAGAGCAATGCCAGCGCTTCTTCTACCCTCATCCGTTCTACCATTTCGGGAATTATCCTCGATATTCCTGTCAAGGTAGGTAACTCGGTGATTCTTGCCAACACTTTCAACGATGGTACTACCATCGCCAGTGTAGCCAACATGAACGACCTCATCTTCCGTGGCAATATCGATGAAACCGAAGTGGGAAGTCTCGTTACAGGAATGCCGATGAAAATTACCATCGGAGCCTTGCAGAACCTCAACTTCGAGGCAAACCTGGAGTATATCTCTCCTAAGGCTGTAGAAAACAATGGTGCCAACCAGTTTGAGGTAAAGGCAGCCATCCGTTCTACCAAGGGCGGCAAGATCCGTTCAGGTTACAGTGCCAATGCCGAGATTGTACTGGCAAAGGCTACCCATGTACTCACCGTTCCGGAGAGTGCCATTGAGTTTAGCGGCGATTCTACCTTTGTATATATCATAAAAGGTAGCGGCGAGAAGAAGACTTATGAGCGCAAACAGGTAACCACCGGTTTGAGCGATGGAGTAAATATAGAAATCAAGAAAGGTCTGGGACTCAAAGACAAGGTTCGCGGTCCTCAGGTTATAGCAGAAAATAAGGATGATGACGAATAGTCATCATCCTTATTCTTTTTTATAGGCATCAGATAACTTAGATGTTATCTTTCTCGATATCCTTGAAGTAGCGGTAAGTACCCACCTTCAGTTCATCGCAGGCAATCTCATCACAAACAATGATGCCATGCTGGTGCTGCTGCAGAGCGCTGATGGTCCAAGCCTGGGTAACAGGGCCTTCGATGGCAGCCTGCAGGGCGCGCGCCTTGCTATGACCGTTGCAGAGAATCATTACCTCTCGGGCAGCCATCACGGTACCCACACCTACGGTCAGAGCCAGACTAGGTACCTTCTCAGGATCATTATCGAAGAAACGGGAGTTGGCAATCTTGGTGTCTGTAGTGAGCGTCTTTACTCGTGTGCGGGAGGTTAGAGAAGAGAATGGCTCATTGAAAGCGATATGGCCATCAGGACCGATACCACCGATAAAGAGGTCGATGCCACCCGCTTCTTCTATCATCTGCTCATAATGACGGCACTCCTCTTCCAGATTCCCGGCATTACCGTTCAGGATATGAATATTCTCCTTAGGGCAGTCGATATGATCGAAGAGATTGGTAGCCATGAAAGAGTGATAGCTCTCAGGATGAGCTTCCGGCAAACCTACATATTCATCCATATTGAAGGTGATGACATGCTTGAACGAAACCTTGCCTTCTTTTACCGCCTTTACCAGATTGGCATACATGCCCTGAGGTGAAGAACCGGTTGGCAAACCCAGAACAAAAGGACGTTCAGCAGTTGGTTGAAATCTGTTAATTGTTTCAACAACATGATCAGCTGCCCACTTTGACAGCTTCTCATAATCTTTTTCGATAATAACACGCATAATCTATTTCTTATTGTTTAGTTGTAAAATTCAGGAAACAAAAATAATAAAAATCTGTTTCATTACCGCTAAAAGATGGCAAAAATTATATTTTTTTACAGTTTGCGGTATCTACTTCTTCATAGCCCTCCTGCTCTACATATTCATCGAAACCGATGCTGATATCGGCGCCATTCTGCTCGAAGAGACGCAGTAATTTCTGCTGCATATCGGGTGCGATGAGGATAGCGCCGCGCTTCGCCTTGCAATAGGTGCTTTCGCTGATATAGGGCGAAAAGTGCCAGAAATGAGACGTATTGGCAGAAGGTATCGTGCCGAACATGCGGCGGAATCCGCGTGCCATGCGTATAATCTTCTTCTGAAGACGATAGGCGCAGCCCTGCTCGTTGCAGGCTATACGGTCCGGGTTCAGAATACTGAATACCTTCTCCGACTTACGCAATTTCTGATAACGCTCAAAACGAGCACAAAGGTGATGTACTGGGCACGCCTCCTTGAGACATACCGTATCAATGGAATGGATTGAAATATTGTTCATACTCATTACTTTTTTAGTTGGATAAATAATTTTTTCTACGAAAGATTGAGGAACTGTTATCGGCAAACAGCCAACTGGCGAACCACAGACAGCCAACTAGCCGCTATGAGAACAGTGGGCTGTTCTAGTCAGACAGCTATCGGAAAAGCCTGAGAAAGAATTTTAAGAAAGGAACTGCGAAAAACTCTTCACTCTTCACCTAACCCCTGGAAATGCCGATAAACAGAGGGGATTCGAAGGGTGAAGAGTTGTTTCTCACTCTTCACCCACTCTTCACCCGCCTGCCGCTTAGCTATATTTTCAGATTCTTACAAGCAGATAGGCCTGACCCTTCTTGGTATGCTTCATCTTGCAACCCAGGAGTTTGAGCGACTGGCCTATGCGAATCTTGGTACTCAGATTACTGATCAGCATCGGAAATCTTTCGTGCAGAACCTCGAAAACATCCGAACAGATGAGCCATTCGCCCGTTTCATTATCCTCAGGAACACGGAAGCAACTCTTCAGCATCGATTCAAAATCATCTACCTTGAAGAAAGGAAGATTGCACTTCTGAATACGGTCCACCTCGGCATTGGTAAACCAGTAAGGCGTCTTCTTATGGCAAAGCTCATACATAACTTGTGCATAGAGCTGGTCATAAATGATGGGTGAACCATTGTCGATATATTCACCTGCCGGAATGTGCAGACAGACGAATCGGCGGCTACCCGTAGGGTCGCAGAGCGGATGCTCATCATTGGTGGTTGCCAGGAAGGAAGCATAACGCGGACGGTCATCCTGACACTTGCCGAAGATAGGGCGCCCGTTCACCTTCACCTTCGAAAGCATCTGCTTCAGCTTGCCCTGCTGCGATGGTCCCATATTCGCAAACTCATCTATGTTGACATAGAGATTATGAGTGAGCGCCATCTCGGAATCAAACTTATTGGCAAAGTTGATGTGGTCGAGGAAATACTGGCGCAGATGATCCGGCAGCAGGCGATAGGCAAAGGTACTCTTGCCGCAACCCTGCTTGCCGATAAGCACAGGAGTGGTTTCGTTGCCATGAAACATATCCATCTGCAACCAGTGAGCCACAGCTGAGCGGAGCCAGGTGGCGCACCATCCCAACTGTTCACTTGTAAGCCCCGGAATCCTGCCAAAGAGTTCAGCCACATGGTTCTTACCATCCCATTCCGGCAGGTTCTCGAGATATTCCCTGATAGGGTCAAACTCCGGAACCTCTTCAGAACGTACGAACTCCTCAATATCCTGTCGGGGCGACTTCTTGCCTCCCACACCCAACCGTTTGGCGTGACGGACGATGGAATTGAAAGCCTCCGGAGTCAGTACCTTCCAGGTTGAGTCAGAAGATTCCTCCTCTTCCCCACCGGTTTCCGGTTCCTCTTCTACGGGCTCCTCAGTTTCGTCCTCATTCTTTGAGAGAGTGAAATACTCGGTTTTACCACTTAGCACATTTCTACGGAAGAGATAATACTCATCGAGAAAACTCTCAACAAGAGAGAGTGCAGAAATTTCGTTTGTCATCTTATCTGATGACGATAAAGCTGTAACTTTGTTCATATATTAATTTTTTTAGTTAATAATAATCATCTTTTAGCCCTTATATATAATAAGGTGAAGAGTGGTGAAGAGTGGGTGAAGAGTTGTCTCTGACTCTTCACCCCCCGAAACCCCTCTGTTTATGGGCATTTCCGGGCTTCAGGTGAAGAGTGAAGAGTTTCAGCTCATTCATGGCTCAGCATTTCGCCGCTCTTTCGTTTTCGATTGCAAAGTTAATACTTCCCTTCACCGATTCCAAATTTTCCCCGCCACCTTCCCGCTACTTTTCTGAAATCAGGGAAGAAACAAGGGGGCTACGGGGAAAAGTATGGGAAAAAAGAGGAAAAACAAGCGCATATCCTTGCATAATCCGAAAATAAATCTTACCTTTGTGGCAAAACTTATTTTCCCTCAAATCTGCAACCTATAGGGTTTCGTGGGAATTTACCTGTAAAACGACAAAAATTCTTTTATTGTACATATTCCTTGGGCATAACAGAAACGTCGTAAACACAAAATCCCCTTACCCCATAAAGCGACTTGAGGTAATACGCCGGTTTAACCAGAAAAGCATGGCCTTTAACCAAAGTCTGTCTAGAACAGGTTGGCATAAGCATAGTTGTCTGAGTAAATGTTCAATACATGCCTACGTGACGTCTTAATCCATTTTGCTGGAAAAGAGAGCGTAGAATCTCGCTATATTGATAACCAAACATAGTGCATCTCAATCCCAAGGTGGAATCTATGGTTTGAGCTAAAAGAGCATCAAATTGCTCCATAATAGAAAAAATTCCCCAAAAGGAGTGAGTTTCTCGGATTTTATTTGTACTTTTGCCATGTCATTCAGAATTTTGTTTGTTTTTATTTTGCAACACTAAGATAAGTGAAATTTCTGACATGGCAAAATCCTGAGCAACTTTTTGTTGCTCAGGGTATTATAAAAGTTAAAATTTATAGTGTTGCGGAATTAAGGTATATGTCTCGGTTACCCATCCATAGAAGTTCACAACTCTCAGATTTCGGA
>NZ_CDRSSE010000074.1:0-8665 GCF_977051555.1 Segatella sp. | reverse complement strand
TGCAATATAATCCATCATGATGATTTCTGATTAGAACTTCAATGTAAGATGCGTCATCCAGGTGGTATCTGCCATCGGGATGTAGGCTATCTGCTTGAATCGGTTGTCCAATGTATATCCGTAACCGGTAGCATTGCTCCATGTGAATGCGCTGGCTGCATAGTGGCGGTTGAAGATATTGTTGATATCCACACCGAAGCTTACCTCCTTGATGCCGAGTGCCTTGGTTACCTTAGCGCTATAGTTCAGGCTCAAGTCGCTCTGTGAATAGCATGGCAGCGAGAAGTCGCGGTCTTCTGTGTTGGTAATATACTGGCGACTTACAAAGTTGGTGTGCCAGGTAGCAGAGAAACCGGCATAGTGGATATCGATGAATCCGTTCAGGATGGCTGATGGAGAATAAGACAGGGTTGAGTTGTCGTAATGTACTACGCCTGGTGCCTTCTCGTCATCCCAGTTGCTTACATACTCATCAAAGTCCTTGATCTTGTTCTTGCTCAGAGCAGCATTTCCTTCTACAGACAACCATGACAATGGTGCCCAACCGGCTGTCAACTCTACGCCCATACGGTAAGAATCCTTGATGTTGGTGGTCAGCGCCTCGCCGATGTCACTCAACTGTCCGGTCTGAGCCAGCTGGTTGTCATAATCCATATAGTAGAAGTTGGCGCCTGCATGCCAGTTGTCGCCCTGATACTGATAGCCGAATTCTGCATCGAGCAGCTTCTCCTCTTTAGGGAATGGATAGTTGAAGTTGTCGGTAAAGTTGTTGCGCTCTGGCTCGCGGTTGCTGTAGGCTACAGATGCGTATGCCTTGTGGCCATCCTTGTTGAAGCTGATACCTGCTTTAGGGTTGAAGAAGTTGTACTTCTCGTTGATGTTCAGCTCCTGGTTCTTGTAGCTGCCATCTGCCTGGGCGATAAATTTATCGTTGATACCGTCGGTCTTGTATTCTACACGGCGATACTGCAGGTCAGCGAAGGCATTCCAGTAGTCTGCAAAGTGATAGCTTGCCTTGACGAAGGCGCTGTAGTCATACTTGTGGGCATCAGAATCATAGTACTTATACTGGCCGTTGCTGCCGAAGAATTTCTTTTCGGCATCCTGGTTGGCGATATAAGTAAGGTATCCCCAGTGGTTGCCGCGGAACTGCTGCAGGTTCAATCCGCCGATAACATCCCAGTGCTCATCCTTGTAGTTGGTATTGTATACCATGCCGTAAGTATGCTGGGTGAGTCCCTTCTTGCGGATGAAGTCAGACTTCTTGATGAAATTACCATCTGCATCATAGTAAACGAGTCCGAACTTGGCAAACTTGGCGTTGTTCTTAAACTCCTTGTAGTAGCCGTAGCCATAGGTGTAATGCAGTGAGAGGCTGTGACTCCAGTGGCTGCTTGGTGTCCAGGTAGCCGAAAGGATGTTGTGGTTCTGATAGAAGTTATCAGTAGTCTTGTCCCATTTGCTTCCGTCGCGCAGAGTATAAGGAGTGATGGTATAATCGCCCTTGTCGTTGCGAACCATATCACCTGTCAGCACGTTAAACTTATCCAGGCCTGCCTTATACATATCTTTATAAGTGCGGATGCCATCCTGAAGGAGGGTGAAGTTAGAGCTGTAATCTCCACCCAGCACACCGTTCCAAGCCTGACCGGTCTTCTCGAAGTTGCCGATGTTCTTGTAGCTTATCTTGAAGTTATCGCCCAGCCAGGTCAGTCCGCCATAGTAAGAACCTGAGCGGCCTGCTGTGCCGTCTACATAACCGTCGGTAGCTGTCTCGTGATAAGCACCGTCAAAAATCAGATGCTTGCCGAGCAGACCTGTAGAGAAGCTGGCGCCTGTATGATAGGTATTGTAAGAACCGAAAGAACCGGTAACTTCTGCAGTAGGGGTGAGCGAAGGAGCAGCAGTAGCCATAGAGATGCTTCCACCGAAGGCACCGTCGCCATTGGTAGAAGAACCTACGCCGCGCTGTACCTGGATGCTGCCCAGGAGCGAAGAATAACTGTTCATGTTAGCCCAGAAAACGGTCTGGTCTTCCGGTGAGTTGAGAGCCACTCCGTCGAGTGTTACATTGATGCGGCTTCCGGCAGCGCCACGAATGCGCATATAGGTAGTACCGGTGCCGATACCGTTCTCACTCCAGGCGAGAATGCCCGGTGTACGAGAAAGGAGAAATGGCAATTCCTGACCTGAGCAAGAGAATTGTTTGAGTTCTGATTTCCTGATGTTAGCCACGGCGTATGGAGCTTCCTTTGCGGCACGTACGCCTTTTACAATCACTTCATTCAAATTCTGCACCTTCAAGGTGTCGATTTTTGTCTGTGCCAGTGCAGCCTGGCTTGCCAAAGAGCAAAACGCTACACTGAGTGCGATCCCGTTGAATCTTTTCATTTATTTAATTTAAAAAACATCTATATAAGGGGGGAATGTGCCTTATTTTCCTACGCCAGCATTACCTGGTTCAGGTCGATGGGTATATTCTCAGCATCCGCTTTTTTCTCTTTTCCGGCGGTAGCACCCCTTAGTTAGCTCTCTGCTAACCGGGTGCAAAGGTACAAATAATTTTTAATCCCGCAAAATTTACGTAGATTTTTACTATATTTGTGTCCTTTTATCATTTTTTTTTCTTATATTTGCAGTCGGATTGCTGTTATTTGCAGTCTTGACAGTTTGAAACCTAAACTTCATGTGATATGGTTATGAGACGATATATTTCACATCTGTTCACGTGGGTCATCTCTTTCCTGACCCTGTTGGCATTCTCATCGTGCTTGAATGAGCATCCTAAGGATCAGCTCGATGGGGGTGGCAGCAATGGTTCTGCGTCTGAAATATTCGATACGACCATAGCTCCTTTATATGATTTTATGGGTGGAGCGATAGATGGGGAAGGCATCTGCGACATTCAGTGTCTGGACAGTCTGCTTTCTCTTTCTGCTGATGATGAACAGCTTTATTCTTCCTGGCAATATCTTTATCGGGCTATCGGTATGTGCAACAAGTCGCTGGATATGATAGATTTACAGTCAGTACGGATTACCGATAACCAGAAGGCGCAGTTCAAGGCTGAGGTGCGTGCCATCAGAGCCATGATGTATTATGAGGCGATGGATTTGTATGGCAGGATTCCGGTACTCCTGTCTTCGGCAGAATCACTCATCTATGAACCGGCTTCGGGCTCTTCGGTAACCGATGAAAAGCTGTCGGCTCAGAGCGAACGGAGCGAAATCTTCCATTTCATCTTCAGCGAATTGCAGCAGGTGTTGCCTTATCTTCCTCAGACGTCCAGTTTGGAGGAAGGCTCTCATTATGGGCGCATCACGCAGCCTGTGGTTAACTTCCTGCTGGCTAAACTAGCGCTGAATGCTGAAATCTATATGTACAACGATTGGGCGCAGGGTTACAGGAAACGTCCGAAGGGTAGGGACCTGGAATTTATGGTGCGTACTGCCGATGGCGCCTCGCTCATTACGGGCGGCAAGGCGAGTGAGAACCGCAGCAAGATATTGAATGCATGGGAAACCTGCATCTTCTATTGCAACAGACTGGCTGATGAAGGCTGCAGTTTAGAGGAGGATGAAATCTTCAACAGTTCTGCGCGTTATCAGATGCCGAAGGATGCGCTGGTGATGGATGAGGCTGATTCTGTTCAGCATTCCCGACCAGCCAGACCTCTTTTCCGTTTCCGTTATGCCGATGCTTTGCTGATGAAGGCTGAGGCGATGGAGCGCAACGATGGGGATGGCAGGGCAGAGTATAATATGGTTCGTGCGCATGCCGGTTTGCCTGCGCGCAAGTCTTCGCTTGCCAATATTCTGGAAGACCGTCAGGTTGTGCTGGCGGGCGAAACCTGTCACCGTCAGGACCTTATCCGTTTCGGCAAGCTCCTCAAGTCCTCGCATCTTCGCCGTTCTGTTCAGTCCGCTCTTACGTCCTGTTCCATCGTCTTCCCGATACCTCAGCGAAGCCTTGCCTTCAATGGCAAGTTGGTTCAGAACAAAGGATATGAGGCAATGGAATAGCCAAAAACTCTTCACTCTTCACCCGACAGCTCGAATCCCCTTTATATAAAGGTGTTGCGGAGGGTGAAGAGTTTTTCGTAACTCTTCACCTCTCTTCACCCACTCTTCACCTCTCGAACCCCCTTTATATAAAGGCATTCCCAGCGATTGGGTGAAGAGTGAAGAGTAAAATCAATTTTTCTTCTTCTTTTCTGATATCAGCCGTAACCGGTGTGATATTTCGGTTATTTAAAAACCTGGCAAACCGGTTTTCATTCTCTGTTTGGCTCAGACAGCCCACTGTTCTGCCTATCGCTAGTCTGCTGTTCTAGTTTCTCCAGTCTGCTGTTCCCGATAAATAAAACCATTTTTTTTCGTTCTTTTATTCACTTTTTCCCCATTTCTCCTCTCCATTTAAAAATAAAATTTGTACTTTTGCATACGTTTTAACGTGTTAACGATAATCATTGGCAGATGCCAAATACAAAAATAAGAACGAAATGGATACATTATATTTACTGCAGTTCGCCTGTTTTCTATTTATGCTCATGAATGTCCTCATCCTGGGTATTACCCGATTGCACATGAAGTGGATGAACCGGCGATATGAAGTTTCACGATGGCTGATTCTCGGAGCCATGGTAGGTCTGGCTTTGCAATATCTCATGCAGATGCTCTTGGGCTTCCGGGCGCAAGGCGATTCCGTGGGAGCCGTTTTCAATATGCTGGTCTATCCCCCTTGCTTCTCGCTCATCGCTATCGGCATTTACAATATCGAGGCAACGCATGCCAACCGCCGGAAGATGAACATCGTCTGCGCCAGCATCTATGCCGCCATATTGGCTGCCTTCTGCATCGGCTATATCCAGAGCGGAAATTTCCATATCGGCAGTTGGATTTATGTGATGATTGTCCTGTTCGGCATCAACGTAGCCTATTGCATCTATATGGTAATGGTAGAAATCAAAAAGCGCAGGATGATGCTGGAGATGATGGCTGGTTACGATATCCTACCTTACGTGAGATATGCGCGAGCCAGTGTATTCGTCCTTTTTCTGCCTGCTATAGCCATGCCTTTTGCAGTTCTTTCTACCGAATCTCTATACGTTATCGGACCTCTGGGACTGCTTGCCGTCTTTTTCTTCACGCTCAGTTTTATGGCTTTGGGCTATAATTACATGCCTACCGAAGAACTTCTGGATAAGGAGGAAGAGGAGAATGCTGCCATGGAAAGCAGTGGCGACGATTCTGCTTCTGAACTGCAGGATACAGAACTGATGAAAAAGGAAGAATCTTTACAAATCGTATCACCAGAACGACGGCAGGAAATCATCCGTAAGAAGCTCGATGCCTGGTGTGCTGCTAAGGGTTATAAGGATACAGCACTGAATATGATTACCCTGTCACGTTCGTTGAATATCAACAGATACGAGTTGTCGCGCTACCTCTCATCCTGTCTCAATACCACCTTCCGCCTCTGGCTAGCCGAGGTGCGTTTTGAGGCTGCCAAGAAGATGATGTTGGATAACCCCGACTTCGGTAATGACATCATTTCTGCCGAGTGCGGCTTCTCTTCACGTACCCATCTCTACCGTATGTTCAAAGAGAAAGAAGGTTGCTCTCCTACGGCTTGGAGAGAGAAAAACTGTTAAAAAGTATGTATAAGGTGTCTCCTTCCCCCACGAAGGAGACACCTATTTGATAGCAATGCGACACCAAGTGGGGGGAATGCGACACCTTGTTTCAAAGAAAAACACTATATTTGCACCATGAAAAGTATAATAGATTCATTTGCCAAAGACGAACAGGCTATCCTGATAGTAGCTCTGTTTCTCCTTATTTATATAGTCATCATGATTAATGTCATGGTGAGGGAATACAGAACCTATCTTGATGATCACCCGATGTATCATTTCAGTCTGGGTGATTTCATCAGGAGAGGGCGTTTTTATATCTGCCTCATCCTCGGCGTTGTGTTTATCACGTTCGTGGGGCTGGTAGTTAGTCTGATGGCAATCAGTATTCAGTAATTACTTGATAAAATATAATAACAAAAATAGTATTAATTTATGAAAAGATTTACCAATCAACCCAATGGGTCGCAAGCCGGCCGTATGTACAATGGGGGGGGCGATAATCCGTAGATTCGCTCTGTTCCCATTGATGTTGCTCATGTTGTTGCTTCTGCCTGCCGGCATGGTGGCGCAGAAGGCAGCTTCCAGTTCTAAGTATATAGCAACGTATGAATCCTCTACCCAAACTTTGACTTTCAAGAAAAATGTGGGTGAAACCCTTCCTAAAAATAGTGCTTGGGTGGAAGATAAGATGACGGTGGCTACTATCATTAATAATTTAGGGAATGGCACTATCAAGCATATCGTTTTCGATAAGAGCTTTAGCACATACACTCCTACAACGTTGTACGGTTTCTTTGGAAGTCGCACAGAGCTGGAAACAATTACAGGCCTGGAATATCTGAATACAGCGAAGGTGACAAATATGAGATACATGTTCTATAGCTGCTCATCTCTCACCTCGCTAGATGTTACTCATTTCAATACAGCGAAGGTGACGGATATGGGATACATGTTCTATAACTGCTCATCTCTCACCACCATCTACGCCAGCAGTAAGTTTGTAACACCCCAGGTATCTACGAGTTTCAATATGTTCTACAATTGTAAAAAACTCAAAGGCGAAGAAGAATGGACAAAAGGCAAGGCTACCGACAAGACATATGCCAAGACAGCCGGTGGATACTTCCGTGACAAGGCTTATGATAACCGCCCTTGGGTGAAATATGCTGACGGCACGCTGACTTTCCGTTGTGGATACAAGAAGACTTTGGGTGAAAATGAGTATGAACTCAATAGTGGCGAGAATTGGCCAAAATGGTTCACTTACGCCAGTAAAATTTCTAAAGTTGTATTCGAAGCCTCGTTTGCTAATGCAAGACCTACGAATTGTTATGCGTGGTTCGTGAATTTCAAAAATCTGACGCAAATAGAAGGCATAGAGAATCTTAATACCGAGAATGTGACGAGTATGCGCGATATGTTCAATGGCTGCTCTTCACTCATCTCGCTTGATGTTACTAATTTCAATACCGCAAAGGTGACGGATATGCGCTATATGTTTTATAGCTGCTCAAAACTCACCTCGCTTGACGTTACTAAGTTCAATACTGAGAAGGTGACGAATATGAGCTATATGTTCTATAACTGCAAAGCTCTCACCTCTCTTGACGTTACAAACTTCAACTCAGAAAATGTGACTAATATGAACTGGATGTTCTATAATTGTTCAAAACTCACCTCTCTCGATGTCACTAATTTCAATACAGAGAATGTGACAAATATGAGCTTTATGTTCTCCGGATGCTCAACTCTCACAACCATTTACGTCAACGACAAGTTTGTAATAGACAAGGTAACTAACGGTTCTTACATGTTCGAAAATTGCACAAATCTCAAAGACTATGCCCCGAGCAAGAAAGACCATAACTACGCCAACTACAAGACTGGCTACTTCACCAAGCTGGTAGGCAAGAATGGCGATGAGAAGATAGGAGCAGCGGGAGAAACTCTTGCTACGGATAATCTCACTCTTGACGACAACAAGGACTTCGTGGCTTACGAGCCATTCGCAGCCAAGGCAGTATCTTATAGCCGCAAGATGAAGGAAGGCACTACCTGGGCAACGCTCTGCTTGCCATTCGAGGTATCTCTCGCCGACAAGAACTTCCGTGCCTTCAAGCTTCTTTCAGCTGATGAGGGTACTGAGACCGTAGAACTCGAAGAGATAAAGACAAGGATCGAGGCTGGTACTCCTGTTATCATCAAGATGAAGGATGGAGCCACCGAGCTCAACTTCACAGAAGCCGACAAGACGATAGCAAAAGATGTTCAGACTGCTGAAACTGCTGACGCCAACTACAAACTCCAGGGTATCTACACCAAAAAGGAGTTCAGCAAGGATGCTGATAACAACTGCTACATCGTGAAGGGCGACAAGCTGATGAACCTAGCCAAGCTGTTGGATAAAACAAAAACAGAGTCTGTGGGCAGCAAGCCGTTCCGTGCTTACATGGTAGATAACTCATCTGCTCCTGCAGCTGGTGCCAGAATGTTCAGCATCAGCGTCGGCGGCAGCACCACAGCCATCGAGCAGTTGGAGTCTACAGCAGATAGTAAGGCAGAATACTACGACCTCCAGGGCCGTCGCCTCCAGGAATTGCAGAAGGGTGTGAACATCGTGAAGCGTGGTGGCAAGACCATGAAGGTTATCATCAAGTAATAAAAAATAGTAATAAAAATAGATATGAAAAAGAAAAGATATATCAAGCCAGTGGTTAGCGTCATGGAAATGGAAACCACAGCCATCCTCGCCGGCTCTGTTATCCAGAAGGCGTCAGATGAGGATTACCGCGATGAAAATGTGAAGGATTTCTGGGATAATTCAACAAATAAGGGAATTTGGGCAGACTAGCCCCAGATTCTCTATCGTACGAGGGTGTGTCATAAGTCTGTGACGCACCCTTTTTTTGTTTGACTAGCATGTGTGTTGTCTAATGGGTGCAAGTCCCTAACGAGCCCTAGTAGTGGGAATCGTCTAGCCAGAGAGACAAGGGTGTCCGTGGTGACGCGGAATCTGAAAGAAGTCAG